>CBDTYK010000030.1:0-7956 GCA_965364595.1 uncultured bacterium | reverse complement strand
GGGCTCAGCCGGCATCGGGGGCGCACGGCGAAGCCCACGTCTTGTGATCAATCGTTGTCGAAGTAGAGCCTTCCTGCTCGATAGAGGAACGATGCCATCTGACCTCTGGTCACGGGTGCATCGGGACAGAACTCCGCCTCACCGCACCCGTTGCTGATACCGATGCTGGCGAGCCAGGCGATCTCCGTGCGGAACGGCGAGTCGGCCGGCACGTCTGCGAATCCACCGCCTCCGGTGTCGGCGCCGCCGGCGAAGACCCGATACAGGAACGCCGCCATCTGACCACGAGAGACCGGCTGGTCGGGACAGAAGCTCGCCTCGCCGCAGCCGCGGGTCAGGCCGGTTCCGACGAGCCAGGCGATGTCGGCGGCGAACTGTGCGTCGGAGGGGACGTCGCCGAATTTCACCGGCTCGATCTTGAAGTCCGCATCGGGAACGAATCGATGGAGGAAGGCGGCCATCTGCCCCCGCGTCACCGGCTGGTCGGGACAGAACCGATCGGTGTCGCATCCCCGGGTCACCCCACGATCGGCGAGCCAGCCGATCGCACGACCATGGGGACTCTCTCGATCGACATCGGCGAACCGGGCGTTCACCTCGTCGTCGACCTCATCCGCGGCAATCGAGCCGGACACGATGCGCTCGACGAACGAAGAGTCGGCGACATTCCAGTGTGAGTACAGCCAGCTGCCGGCAGGTGGGTCGGGGTGGAAATAGTCGTCGTTGTTGCAGTCGAGCAGCAGCTCTGCACGATGATCAGAGCAGACCACCGACGTGTCGACGTCTGGACCGTCCACGTAGCACATGAGGTCGTGTTCGTCGGTGCAGTGACCGTAGGGGGTTGCGTTCGGAGCGGAGGGCTGGACACCGCCGAGGGTGTGGGTCACTTCATGGGCGACAACGGCGCCCTGGTATCCCCAACACGCACGATCGATCCGGGCATAACCAGGATGATGACCGTCGTTCCGGTTGCCGATCTTGGAATCGTCGACGCTCACGGCAGCGATCCCGCAATAGACGGACGAATCCGTCCACATGATGTACTTGCGATCCGATCGGTTGAGCCCTTGATCGGAGACCGCCTGGATCGTCGCCGCGAAGTCGACGAGCGACCCGGGCGCCACCTGGACGACCTCGATGGAGGGCTCGCAGTCCGCTGTGTGGACCCAACGCGGCACGAGGTCGACGTCTGCGACAGACCGAGACGACGACCGATAGATGGACTGGACGTTGATCATTCCCTGCGTGATCGCGGACCGGTCGCCGGGGGGAAGCGTCGGCGAGCCCTCGGTGACGAAGACCGCCTGGAGTCGATTGCCGTCCATCCCCGTTCCGAAGCAGTCGAGCGCTCGCGCCTCGGCCTCGGCGACGTAGAAGGAGGTTGGGCGAGTGCTGCTTGAGCCAAACGGGACGCCGTCGTGATGGGCGCATTGCAGCGTGCTGCCGACGATCACCTCTTCGTATCCGGGGGGACACGTCCCTGCACCGGCGCTCGAAGAGCCGGCCACACCGATGGCCATTCCGGCAAGGAGGAGAAAAGCGAATGTCTTGCGCATCGTCCGTGATGCCTCTCGGTCTCGATTGGGCCGTTCCGTGGCCTCGAGAACCCTGTCGTCCGTGCGTGGAGACGGTTAAGCGGTCGATGACAGAATCTGCCACTCGGGGGGTGTGCGGCATGCGGTATGCGGCTTGCGCACGTGCTGGTGAACCAGCGGGAACGGGCCGTGCCAACCGAGGCGCACAGCGCAATGCGCACAGCGCATACCGGAGTCCCTCAGCCGAGCGGAACCGGGGGCTCGACGCCTTCGGGGAGCGTCGTCACGATCACACCGCTCTTTCGAGTGATGGCGACCGTGTGCTCCCAGTGAGCCGAGAGTTGGCCGTCTGCAGTGCGAACCGTCCAGTTGTCGTCGTCGACGGTGGATGAGGCGGTACCGAGGTTGAACATCGGTTCGATGCAGATCGCCATGCCCTTCCGGAGCTTCATCCCCTTGCCGGGTTTCCCGTAGTTGGGAATCTGCGGCTCTTCGTGCATCGCGCGACCGATACCGTGGCCGACGTACTCGCGCACGACGCCGTAGTCCTCGCGTGTTCCGACCGCTTCTACGGCTGCCCCGATGTCGCCGACCCTGGCACCGTGCTTCACCTTGGAGATGCCCGCCCACATGCCTTCTTCGGTGACGTCGATGAGGCGTTGAGCCTGCGGCGAGACGTCGCCGATTCCAATGGTGAACGCAGCATCGCCGTGCAGACCCTCGTAGATGGCGCCGACATCGATGGCGATGATGTCGCCGTTTCTGAGTGCGTAGTCGGTGGGGATGCCGTGCACGATGACGTCGTTGGGCGAGGCACAGATCGAAGCCGGATATGTCCCCTGGTAATGGAGAAACGAGGGCTCACATCCTCGGTCACGAATGATCTTCTCGGCGATCTCGTCGAGCGCCTTCAGCGTCACGCCGACCTTTGCAGCGTGTCGGATCTCGGCATGGACCTCCGCCACGACACGCCCGGCGATGACCATCTTCTCGAATTCCGACTCCGACTTGATGGTGATCACAGGTGGAACTCCGTCCCGCCGTCGCACGTCGCACGTCGCACGTCGCACGTTGGCGCCTTCGTGGGACGTGGGACTTGGGACGTGAGACGAAGCATCGAGGACATCGTCAGTCGGCGTCGAGTGCTTCCAAGACGCGTTCCGTGATCTCTTCGATCGTCCCCGAGGCATCGATGTGTGTGACGATGCTGCGCGACTCGTACAGCTCGATGAGGGGCTCGGTCTGCTCGCGATAGACCTCGAGTCGGGTGCGGATCGTCTCTTCGGTGTCGTCTGCCCGACCCCGGTCGAGCATGCGCTGCACGACCTGGTCCTCGTCGACCTCGAACAGCACAACGCGGTCGAGACCGTCCTCGCCGAGGAAGTCGTCGAGCGCCGCGGCCTGGGCCGTCGTCCTGGGAAAGCCATCGAGGATGTAGCCGTTCTCAGCGTCCGGCTGGGAGATCCGACCCTGGAGCATCTCGATGACGATGTCGTCCGAGACGTAACCGCCCGATTCCATGATCGCCGTGACACGCTTCCCGAGATCGGTTTCAGGATCGAGCGCCCGGAACATGTCGCCGGTCGACACATGGGCGATGTCGAGTGCTTCGGCAACGCGCTGCGCCTGGGTCCCTTTCCCTGCGCCAGGTGGGCCAACGAACAAGAGTCGCACTACGTGCTCCTTTCGTCACAAGTCACAAGTCTCACGTCACACGAGCGACGTGAGACGTGAGACGTGAGACGTGAGACCACGTGATCGGCTCTGCCGATCACGTGAGAATCCCCTCGTAGTTGCGCATCGTGAGCTGGGATTCGATCTGCTTCATCGTCTCCAGCGCAACACCGACCACGATGAGGATCGAGACACCCGAGAAGCTGATTGCGATTCCCCACACCAAACCGGCGATTGCCGGGAGCACCGAGATGATCGCCAGGAACAGCGAGCCCGGCAGCGTGATCCGGCTCAAGGTGTTCTGGAGATACTGCTGGGTCTGTCGTCCGGGTCGGATGCCGGGGATGAACCCTCCCTGGCGCTGGATCATCTCTGCCTGGCGAACCGGATCGAACTGGATCGCCGTGTAGAAGTAGGTGAAGAAGATGATCAGGAAGAAGAGTGCCAGCACGTACCAGATCGAAGTGGCACCTCCTCCGGCGCCGAGGTTCGTGTCGACCCATGTCCGCATCTGTTGGATGAACCTGCCGTCGGAGGGGATTGCCGTGACGACGAGCGCAGGGAACAGGAGGATCGAGGTGGCGAAGATCACCGGAATCACACCGGCGGTGTTGACCTTGATCGGGATGTAGGTCGACTGGCCCCCCATCACCCGGCGGCCACGCACCCGCTTGGCGAACTGGACGGGAATCCGGCGCTGCGCCTGGTCCATGTAGATGATCGAGACGATCATCACCAGGAAGATCACCATGATCGTGATGAACCGGCCCCACAGCTGGGCGGCGGCCGTCTGCCCCCAGATCTGGGAGATCACGAACGGGAACTGGCTGATGATGGACACGAAGATCAGCAGCGACATGCCGTTGCCGACCCCCCGTTGGGTGATCAACTCGCCGAGCCACATGACGAATGCGGTTCCGGCGGTCATCGTCAGCACGATCAGTGACACCCGGCCGGGCGTGTAGTCGGGGATCAGCGAGATCCCGTTGGTGAACTGACCGGTGTTGAAGAGGAACGTGAAGCCGGTGGACTGGATGAGCGCCAGTACGACTGTGAGATAGCGGGTCCACTGGGTGATCACCTTGCGACCCGCCTCACCCTCTTCTTGGAGTTGAGCGAGCTTGGGGATCACCACCGTCAGCAGCTGCATGATGATCGACGCAGTGATGTAGGGGAGGATCCCGAGAGCGAACACCGAGAACTGCTCCAGCGCGCCACCGGAGAACAGGTTGAGAAGGCCGTAGATGCCTCCCGCAGACTGCTGCTCTTGAACCAGCCTCACCCGGTCGAGGTCGACCCCGGGGACCGGGATCGCCGCTCCCAGGCGGTAGACGGCGAAGATGAAGAGCGTGAACAGGATCTTCCGACGGAGATCCGGCACCGCAAACATGTGGCGATAGATGGAGAGAACGTTCATGGCCTCAGATGGGTTCGGGAACAGGTGGAAGGGTAACCGTCACCCTTGCGTAGCGCCTCGCTGACGCTACTCGAGGGTGACGGAACACCTCAGGACTCGATGAGCTCGACGGTGCCGCCGGCACCTTCGATCTTGGTGCGGGCGCCGCCGCTGATCGCATGGGTACGCACGGTGAGCGACTTCGAGAGGTCACCCTCTGCGAGCACCTTCACCCGACCACGATGCTTGATGAGACCGCGACTGCGGAGATCCTCAGGACTCACCGTGGCACCGGCGTCGAAGACCTCCTCGAGAACGCCGACGTTGACGATCGCGAAGATCTCCTTGTTCGGGTTCTTGAACCCCCCGAGCTTCGGGATGCGACGAATGAGCGGCATCTGGCCACCCTCGAACCCAGGACGCACCTTGCTTCGAGCCTTCAGGCCCTTGGTTCCGCGGCCTGCCGTCTTGCCACGTTTACCCGACTCGCCGCGACCGACGCGGGTCTTCGCCCGCTTCGATCCGGGAGCAGGCGCGAGGTGGTGAAGCCTCAGCTGCTCTCTCTCGTTGTCTGCCATTGGATACCTCGTATCTCGACGTCCCGATCACCAGCAACCTGGGACCTGAGACCTGTGACTACTTCTCTTCGACCTCGACGAGATGCCGCACCTTGTGCAACATCCCTCGAACATCGGGGGTGTCGTTGTGCTCGACGCTGTGGTGGAGCTTGCGCAGTCCGAGGGCGCGGACGTTCGCCCGCGTCTTCGGCTTCTCGCCGATGATGCTCCGCTTCAGCGTGACGATGAGTTTGTCTGCCATTGAGCGACCTCTCAGTTGTTGGACGCGGCGCGAACCGACTCTGTGCCGCGATAGGCGGCCAGCAGTCCGGGCGGGATGATGTCATCGGCCTGCTTGCCACGAAGCTTGGCCACCTCATCGGGGCGACGCTGACCGGTGAGGGCCTCCATGGTGGCCCGGGCCACATTGAGGTGCGTACCGGAGCCCATCGACTTGGCGAGCGCATCCTTGACGCCTGCAGCCTCGAGGATCTGGCGAACGGCGCCACCGGCGATGACACCGGTACCCGGAGCCGCCGGCTTGACCAGCACCTTCGACGCATCGTGGCGCCCGACATGGGTGTGGACCACGGTCTGACCGGCCATCGGGATGACGACCATCGACTTGCGTGCGATCTCCATGCCCTTCTGGATGGCGGCCGGCACCTCTTTGGCCTTGCCGTAGCCGATCCCGACCTTCCCTTCGCCGTCACCGACCACGACCAGAGCCGTGAAGGAGAACCTTCGTCCACCCTTGACGACCTTGGCGACGCGGTTGATCTGGATGACCCGCTCGTCGAATTGACTCTGTTCGTCTCTACGTGCCATCAGAACTCCAACCCTGCTTCGCGAGCCGCATCGGCGAGTGCCTTGATGCGACCGTGGTACTTGAATCCGCCTCTGTCGAAGACGACGGCCGAGATACCGGCTTCCTTGGCTCTCTCGGCGACCAGCTTGCCGACCTCGGTTGCGGTGTCAGACGAGAGCGTCTTCGACCTGAGGTCCTTCTCCTGCGACGACGCAGCCGCCAATGTGCGACCGCTGTGGTCGTCGATCACCTGGGCATAGATGTACCGGTTCGACCGATACACAGCCAGCCGCGGACGGCTCGCCGTGCCTGCCAGGTGCTTCCGCACGCGGCGGTGGCGGCGCTGGCGTGAGGCTTGCTTGGACACTGCCATCATCTACCTGCCTTTCCTGCCTTGCGGCGGATGTGCTCGCCGGCGTACCGGACGCCCTTGCCCTTGTACGGTTCAGGGGGCCGAATCTTGCGGATGTTCGCGGCGACCTGCCCGACGAGTTCCTTGTCGATCCCGGAGATGACGATCTTCGTTGCCTCCGGCACCTCGAAGGTGACGCCGTCCGGGGCGGCGAAGCTCACCGGATGGCTGAACCCGAGCTGCATCTCGAGGTCCCTGCCCTTCAGCGCTGCGCGGTAACCGACGCCGACGATTTCGAGCTCTTTCTTGAAGCCGTCGGAGACTCCCTCGACCATGTTGGCGAGGAGTGCACGGCTGAGGCCGTGGAGCGCACGGCTCTCACGCGAGTCATCGACCCGCTCGACGATGGCGTCGCCCTCGTCGACCGAGATCGAGACACGCTCGTTGAAGTCACGATGCAGCTCACCCTTGGGGCCCTTCACCTTCACGCTCCGGCCATCGACGTCGATCGAGACGCCGGAGGGCACTGCGACGGGCATCTTTCCGATTCTGCTCATGTCACCAGACCTCACACACGATCTCGCCACCGAGGCGGCGACGACGCGCTTCGCGGTCGGGCAGCAGACCCTGCGACGTCGACACGACGGCGACGCCCAACCCACCTTGCACACGGGGAATGTCGGAGGCACCGCGGTAGATGCGGTGACCGGGCTTGCTCACACGGGTCAGACCCGTGATCGCGGGGTTGCGGCGGTCGCCATAACGCATGACGAGCGTCAGCTGTTTGCCCGCTCCGGCTTCTTTGACCTCGTAGCGGTCGATGTATCCCTCCGACACGAGGATCTCGGCGAGGGATTCTTTCATCTTCGACGACGGAAGCACGACCGTCTTGTGCCCGACGGCAGCAGCGTTACGGACACGGGTCAGCATGTCGGCGATTGGATCGGTCATCATGATTACCACGAAGCCTTTCTGACACCGGGGAGCTCACCGCGACTGGCGAGCTCACGCACACAGATACGACACATTCCGAAATCCCGCAGGTATCCGCGGGGGCGTCCACAGCGCTTGCAGCGGTTGTAGCCACGCACCTTGAACTTCGGCTTCCTGTTCGCCTTGGCGATCATTGATTTTTTGGCCACGGTCGAACCTCCTTACACCTGAGCGGCGGTTTTGCGGAACGGGAACCCGAACGCATCGAGCAGCGCCCGTCCGCCTTCGTTGGTTTCGGCCGTGGTCACGATCGTGATGTCCATGCCACGGGTGGTCGAGATGTCGTCGTAGTCGATCTCGGGGAAGATCAGCTGCTCGTTGACACCGAACGTGTAGTTCCCACGTCCGTCGAACGACCGAGGGTTGAGGCCCCGGAAGTCTCGGATACGTGGGATGGCGATCGCGAGCAGGCGATCGAAGAACTCCCACATGCGATCGCCGCGCAGTGTCACGGACACACCAACGGCCTGGCCTTCACGGAGCTTGAATCCGGCGATCGACTTCCGAGCGATGTTGACCTTCGGCTTCTGGCCGGAAATGGTCGAGAGCTCGTTCACGGCCTGCTCGATCTGCTTGCGATCTGCAACGGCCTCACCGATGCCCATGTTCACCACGATCTTCTCGAGACGCGGGACCTGCAT
>CBDTYK010000029.1:0-8055 GCA_965364595.1 uncultured bacterium | reverse complement strand
GCCCGTGATCTCCGGGACCTGGAACGCCGCCCAGTCCACGGAATACCGGACGCCGGATGAGTGGTATCCGATAGCGTCACCGATGCCGGAGTACGCGAATTGGATCATTGCCCATCGGGCGCTCGATGCGAGGATCTTGGCAACGTAGGCGAGCGGTATCACGACACGCAGCCACGGATCTCGATCGGTTGCCAGACGACTCGCAAGCGTGAGCAGTCCGACGAACGCGATCGACACGAGCACGACCGAGGGGCCGAGTTCGCTTCCTCGTCCTATCCACCACGCGACCGCGCCCACGAGAAGGATTGCTCCCGTGAGGAAGGTTCGTGTCGTGTTCACAGCAACTCCAGGTCGCCCAAACCGATGTCCCAGCTGGCGAGATCGGTTGGATCGGACGCTAGTTCCGACAGTGGCCGTACGACGAGGGTGAGCGCTCGCACGGCTGGTAGTGGCACGAAGCCTCGCTTCAGCAGCACCTTCCGTTCTGGTGATGAGGATGTGAACCAGGCCACGTGGTACTGCGCCCGGCTGAAGTGTGTGAGCTCACGCAGCCCGGCCCTCGGATCGCCGACTGCGTCGGAGACGACGATCTCCTTGCGGTCGTTGCGGCGGTTGAGGCGGCAGAGGATGTGGTCGGTAGCCGAGCCGAACTGCGCGTATGTAGCGGTCGGATGTGAGGCGAACCTCCACATCCTGTACGCATTCGATCGCTGTGTCCTGAGACCCATCGGCGGCCGGTCCGGGACGTCGGACGATCGAACCGGGTGACTCCCGACGACGTGGTCGGCGCCTCCGAATCGGATCCGTGGTCGGATCATCACTCCGATCTCTCCCACCGCCTCCCAACCCATCTTCAGGTAGCCGGCACCGGACTGCGGGTTCGGAGTGTTGAACACGAGATCGACGCCGTCCGCCGTCGCCTGCTCGATTGCCGTCTCGGTGAGTGTCTTGAAGATGCCTCGGCGTCGGTAGTCGGGATGTGTCGCTGTGTCCACGGGCCTGACACACTTCAGTGTGTTGCCCTCAGGGTCGACCAACGTCCACCGCATGAACGCCCTGAACCCGGCGATCCGGTTGCCGTCGGTCGCAACGAGCATGATGGAGCGGCCGAACGGGTTGTCGAGGTGTTTCCATGCGAAGAGCGCGGCGGTTCGCTGGAGCACGTCTGTCTCCCCGAGCGACAGGCGCATCACTTCGAGCACCTCGTCCAGGTCTGAGTCCTGATACTCCCGGACCGTGGTGGTCACTGCAGGATCTCCTCGTAGACGGATTCGAATTCGTCGACCATCCTGTCGATTCCGTACTGCTCGTCGATGAGCCGTCGAGCGGCCTCTACGATTGCAGCCGTCGCTCGCTCGTCGCTCGTTGCCTCGATGACGGCATCGGCCAGCGATTCGGGGTCTCCGGGAGGGACCAGCCACCCGGTCTCAGCCGGACGGACGACCGTGGAGACGCCTCCGACGTCGGTCGCGACGACCGGTGTTCCGAGCTTCATCGCTTCCAGGATCACCACCGGGAGCCCTTCGACGTCAGACGGGTTCAGCAACAGATCTGCTCCTCCGATGAGTCGGTGGGCGTCGTCTCGCCGCCCGAGGAATCGGATCGAGTCTGCGACGCCCTCCGCCTCCGCAAACGCGCGAATGCGCTCGAGATCACCGGGATGCTTCTCGGTGCCGGCCGATACCACGAGCCCGTCGAAGCCGCGTCGTTTCAGCGCAGCGACGGTTCGCACGAGGTTCTCGTGGCCCTTGTGGGGACGGATGTTGCCGACATGGACGATGAGAGGTTGCCCTTCGGATACGCCGAACTCGGCGCGAACCCCCACCCTGGCAGCGTCTGCAACGTCCACGGCAACGCCGTTTCGGATCGTTCTCGGCTGCGGTCCCGGGTACCCCTCTAGGCTCGCGAACACCGCATCGCTCACGGCCGTCACGGCGGCGTTGCGGCCGTACGTCATCCGATTGAGCAATCGGCTCGGAAACCGATACGACGACGCGATGTTGTGCTCGGTGTAGACCACCGGAGCCTTCGACACCATTCTGGCGATGATCCCGGTAGCCGGGAGATGGGCGTGCACGAGGTCGAACGACCTGCTCGTCGACCTCAGCGTGAGTGCCGCGCGGCCGAGCGATCCGCGGGACCCTCCGATGCACGTGACCGTCACATCGTGTTCTCTGAGTCGTCCTACGAGCTGGTCCTTCCACGGAAGCACGAAGGCGACCTCGTAATCGAAGCGGGAGCCTGCAGCCGCTGCATGCACCACGCTTTCCGCAACCAGGCGTTCCGCCCCACCGAGACCGAGGCCTTTCACCAGCACGAGTACGCGCGGCACTGGTGTTCAGAACCCGAGAGAAGCGATCAGTTCGTCGAGCCCCTTGTCGAAAGGCATGTCCGCCGTCCACCCGAGCTTCTGTGCCGCCTTGGCCGATGACACGACAGCGGCAGGAACGTCGCCGGGGCGTGGGTCGCCGAACGTGAGCTCGGTCGGGAACCGCTCGACGACCATCTCGGCCAGTTGACGGATCGAGACCTGCTCCTCGGCGACGATGTTGAAAGCCTCGCCGCGGAGGTCCGACATGGCAGCGAGTTCGAAGGCGCGTGCGATGTCCGAGGCGTGCGTGAACTGTCGGAACTGGGAGCCGTCACCCTGGATCGTGATCGGCTGGCCCTGGCGGGCCCGGTCGATGAAGATCCGAAAGACGGAATTCGGCCGGAGACCGCTCCCGTAGGCGGTGCCGAGTCGGAGCGCAACGACGGGCACGTCCCTCAGATGATCGGCTGCGAGCAGCATGGCTTCACCGCCGAGCTTGGTGATGTTGTATGGATGGTCCGGCGCGCACGGATGGTCCTCGTCGAGCGGCTGGTACTTCGGCTCGCCGTACACCTCCCATGTCGACGCGTAGACCACCCGCGCCCCATGCAGCTTCGCTGCATTCGCAACGAGCGTCGAGCCGGTGACGTTGACCCGTGCTGCCAGTTCGGGCTGCTCGCCGGCGAGATAGACGTCGCCGATCGCGCCGATGTGGACGATCACGTCCTTGTCGCTTGCGGCCGAATCGACTGCGTCGGCGTCTGTGAGATCTCCGACGACATGTCGGACGCCTTCGCTGACCGTTCCTGCCAGGTCGAATGTGGTCACGTCGTGACCCGAATCGACGAACTGGCGAGCGACGTGTCGGCCCAAGAATCCGGCCGCGCCGGTGATGAGAACTCGCATGATGTTCACCCCTCTGTGTTTCCCCACTGATTTGCGCGGTCACCGTAACACCGATCGGATGGCTGTCCATTAGGTCAGATTGCCCATTGCGTCACGACGGTCTTTCGGTATCGTGTTGGTCGGAGACGTGTTGTCCCAAGAGGGGGAACACAGGGGAAGTGAGTGGGACTGTCGGCCTAGCCGGCGTGGGCGATTGGGAGCAACCGTGGCATTGGGGACGAATGGGGCGTATGGAGAATCAGTCGGTTGGCGCGAGCGCCTAGCAAGATCCTCGGCTGGGATGCGAGCCGACCTGTCGTTCGCAGTGATCGATCTCGTCCTCATTTCCTTCGCATACATCACGGCCTCCGCGATTCGGATGATGGATCCGTCGGTGACGCGGGCGGACGAGTATTGGGTCTCACTGATCAGGCTGCTTCCGTTGATCGCTGTTGTCCACATTGCTGCCAACTTCCTGGTGGGTGGCTACGGCCATGTCTGGGAGTTCGCTTCGATCGGTGAGGCGAGGCTCGTGATCATCGCCAATTCGATCGCAGCCTCGACCATCGTCGGCTTCGCCCTCGCCTGGGACCTGACCCACACCCAACAGAACCCCATTCCGTTGAGCGTGTTGATCGTCGGAGCCACCTTCTCGATCATCAGCATGGGGGCCGTTCGATTTCGGTCCAGGCTCTTCTCGTTCAATCGCATGCGAGCAAGCGGGTCGATCCCGCGCGTGATCGTTGTCGGAACGCAGGCCTCGGCCGCCCGATTCGCTCGCGACGCGATGTCCTCCAATGCGGCCGACGTCGTTGGTTTCGTCACACTCGACATCGCCGGCACCAGTTCGAAGCAGATCGCCGGGCGCTCGGTTCTCGGAGACGTCGGGGATCTGCGGTCTCTCGTCGATCAACACAACGTGGAGCAGATCGTGTTGTCGGTCAACGACGACAGTGTCGTGCGTCGTGTCGTGGACCTCTCGCTCGACAATCGGGTACGGCTTTCTCTGCTTCCGAGCGTCGAAGGGGCGCTAGCGGACGGCGTCGGCATTCGTGATCCGCGGGATCTCCAAGTGGTCGACATGCTCCCGCGACCGCAGGTCGACACCCATGTCGATCTCGTCCGCAACTCGATCGAAGGTCGGCGGGTGTTGATCACCGGAGCCGGTGGCTCGATCGGCTCGGAGATCCTGCGACAGGTCAAGGAGTTCAATCCCAGCCTCGTGATCGCTCTCGACCACGACGAGACCCATCTTCATGATGCAACGATGTGGATGCGCAACGCTCCGAACCTCGAGACGGTGCTCTGTGACATTCGTGAAGAGCGAAGTGTGGACGGGATCTTCGACCGGTGGCGCCCCGATGTCGTGTTCCACGCCGCCGCGCACAAACATGTGCCGATTCTCCAGAATCACCCTGACGAGGCGATCAAGACCAACGTGATCGGCACCAAGAACGTGATCGACGCATGTCACCGATACGGGGCGAGCAGGTTCGTTCTGATCTCCACCGACAAGGCGGTCGCTCCGGCAAACGTCATGGGGGCCACCAAGCGTATGGCCGAGATCCTCGTTCAAGCCGCGGACGTCCGCGAGTCGGACTGCGTGTTCACCGCAGTCCGATTCGGGAACGTGCTCGGCAGCCGCGGGAGTGTCGTGCCGACCTTCGTCGAGCAGATCAAGAGCGGCGGTCCGGTCACGATCACCGACCCGGACATGACTCGTTTCTTCATGACCATCGCGGAGGCGGTCCAACTCGTGCTGCAGGCGAGAGCCATTGCCCGCGGCGGCGAGATCCACGTGCTCGACATGGGGCAGCCCGTGCGGATCATCGACCTTGCGCACCGCATGATTCGATTGGCCGGTCTCGTGCCCGGCGTGGACATCGAGATCGAGATCGTAGGTCGGCGGCCTGGCGAGAAGATCACCGAGGAGCTGGCGCTCGAGCCGCTCGAGCCGAGCTCTCACCCCCGCATCACGATCGCGCGTCCAGCCCTCCCCGGCGGTCCGGCGACCGTGCACGACGCAGTGATCGACCTCCGAGAGGCTGCGGATGCGTATGATGTTCATCGGATGATGGAAGTCATGACGTCGATGCTCGGCTCGGACCCTGGAGAGGTCGTCGATCTCACCGAACCAGCTCGTCTGACCGAATGGAGCTAGCCCGGCTCCAACGGCTCGCCCTCACGCGATGGCGCGCCCTGCTGCTGGTTGTGATCGCGGGCGTCCTGGTCGCATCCGTCACGACCGTGCTGCGCAACGGCTCGATACAGTCCGAGTTCGACGCAACGGCGTCATGGGTCTTCGAACAGGATCCTCTCGACATCAACGGTGAGCAGCTCACGACTGAGCTCCTCGCCGCCCAGATCCGAGCACTCGACGCGACAGAAGAGGTGCTTGCGACCATCCCCGGCGGAGCGATCGCCGTCGACGAGGAGCTCGGCCAGCTCGAGTTCTCCGCAACGGCGTTCACCGAGGCGACGGCCTTGAGCGAGGCCAGCAGGCTTCGCGAGTCCTTCATTCGAGCAGAGGAGGCGAGAGCCGAGTCCGGGTACGAGGCGGAACTGGCCGCGATCGTTTCGCTGATCACCGAACTCGAGTTGGAGATCGGCGATCTCACCACACTCTCCGACGAGGAGGTCCAGAACGCGCAAGAGATCGTCGACCTTCGAAGCCAGATCGATGATCTCACGCGTCAGCTGAACGACCTCAGAGTCGAGTTGGTGACTCCGACCGAGGAGCGGACGGCCGAGTTCATCGAGGCCGAGATCGCCGCCGTTGAAGGGCAGATTGGGCTCTTGAAACTCCAACTCGATTTGGTGCCGCGCCCCGATGCGGCTCAGGAGATCGCCGACCAGATCAGGGTGAGAGCACTGGAACGCCAGGTGCAGGGCCTCGAGGATCAATACGGCGAGATCTTCCTCCGTCAGGCCGGTCTGGGAGACAACGGTCGACCCGGGCCGATCGTGGCCGAGGACATCACACCGGCACGGTTCTCCGTCGTGGGCTCCGGTGTCCTCGGGGGACTCCTCGGTCTGATGGTCGGCCTCGGTGCCGTGGTCTTGGCCGATCGTGTCAAGCCGGCGGTCTGGATGGCTTCTGACGTGGTGACAGTTCCGGTCCTGGGCTCGGTCCCCGAACGACGGGAGTCCGCGGGCCGTTCCGTGTGGTATCTGGACGCGGCGCCCGGCCTCCGCAAGGCTTCCGTGCAACGCCTGAGGTCTTCCATCGAGGGCCGGATCAGCGACCAACGCGTCTCCGTCGCGGTCGGCACGTTTGGAATGAATGCCTCCCAGACGGCCGGGCTCGTCGCGGACGTGGCCGCCAGTTTCACGGTGGTTGGCAAGACGGCGCTCCTCGTCGATCTCGGGGCGGCCAACGACTCCGACGTCTACGAGTTCGATGCGAGTCCTGTGTCGATCCGACAGCTGCTCGCGGAGGAGAATCCGCTCAACCTCGTCTCGACCCAGGCGTCGCTCTCGGACGGCCTGTTCGCCGTCCGCGCCGGCGATGATGCGCTCGATGCCGACGAAGTGGCCGGCCCTGCCTTTCGAGACACGTTTCACCGGATGGTCAACACGTCGGATGTCACCTTCGTGACTCCCGGCGAGGCCAGCGCAGCCCTGGCGCAGGTGGCCTATCAGATCACCGACTACGTGATGCTCGCCGTCCGTGCCGGAACGGTGCCCATCCTGGAGGTGGAGGCGTTGGCAGCGGACCTCCGCGAACGCGGAATCGCCGTTCTCGGATTGGTTCTGTACGGAACGAGTTCGATGGTGCGTACTGCGGCGCCCCCACAGGCGGCCACAGCCCGCAGTCGGGGCACCGTTCCATCCGTCGGTGCCGTGCGGCATGCCAGCTCGGCCGAGCAGCATCTCGAGCTGCTCGTCAGCCAGATGAGAGAACTGGAGCACGGGCAAGCTCCCTCGAGACCGGAGCCGGGTGTCGCCGCCTCTGAGTTCGAGACGCCCCGCGAAACCGATCAAGCTGGTCCGCCGGTCGAAGTACGGCGTATCGGACACAGCGAGGTTCGCGCCGGCGTCGAGCATGCGGCCTTCGTGGACGAGGTGCTGGATGCGCTGCGGCAGTACCCGGCCGACCGCACCCTCGACTACGTCGAAGCCTTCCTCGAGGACCGGGTCGTTGGATACATGACCTCACGGCATCTTCGGAACTCGCAGTCCGACCATCGCGCAGATGCATTCGCCCTCTTCATCGAGGCCCAGGGCATCGAGTCTGTCGCCGAGGTGCTTGCCAGCGGTCTCAGGGACGAGTTGGGACCGGAATCTGCGGATCGGTTGCTCGACGAGTTCGATGGTCTCATCAGTTCGTCCGGCGTGGCAGCGGGCCTCGACGACTGGCTCGAGAATCGGTTCTTCCGGCGCCACGTCATCACGACACACGGGGCTCCGCGCATCTGGCATCTTCGAAGTCGTGCGGGCCACGCCCAGCTGCTGGTGGATTGGTATCGCCTCGACAAACAGACGATCGACACGATTCGGGTCGTTCTCGAGAGGCAACTGATCGCTCGCATCACAGACGTCTTCCCACCAGACGTTGCGGCCGAGGCCTCCGAGGACATCGGCGAGTTGAGCATCGCACTCGGTTGGCTGTACGAGGGAACCACGCCGGAGGCGCGCATCTGGTACCCGTGGCTCACTCCTGACGAGCAGCCACACGGATGGGAGCCAGACTTCCGTCATGGCGTCAAGGCCCACCTTGCTCCCTTCCAGCGGCTCGGCCTGCTCGCCGTCGACGTGTTGAAGCTCAACGATTTGGTCTCGTTCAGTCGTTCGGCATGAAGGGGCCTGAAATCGTTGCCCGACGCCTCCTCAAGGGGGCTCCGGGGGTGATCGACAGT
>CBDTYK010000028.1:0-8101 GCA_965364595.1 uncultured bacterium | reverse complement strand
TCAGACGACCGAAGAACGCATCGCTGCGCATCGTGTCACCGCCGGCGAGTTGGACGCTTCGATCACCGAGCTGCGCTTGATCCACGAGCACATCCCCCGCTACAACCGGGCGTCGAAGCCACCGAAGTCCAACCACTTCGTCACGCTGACCGGCGAGGCGTTTCCGCGCCTTTCGCTCACCAGGAAGCTCCATGCCGACAGCAACTTCGTCCTCGGCCCGTTCCGATCGCGTCGTTCAGCCGAGCTCGTGATGCATGCCATCTGGGACGCCACCCGGATCCGGCGCTGCTCGGGCAAGCCAGGAACCCGGGGCGGCAGGTGCGCCGCAGCCCAGCTCGGGGTGTCGTTGTGCCCGTGCGACGGGTCGATCGGCGCGGGCGAGTATCGAGAGGTGCTACGTCCCCTGGAACGTGCGTGCGACGGCGACCCCGGACCGTTGCTCGACCCCCTGATCGAGCGGATGCGCGCTCACATGCTGGCGCTGCGGTACGAGGAGGCGGGCTGGGTACGGGACCGGTACCGGGCACTCGCAGCGGCGCTGGAGCGGCGACGGGAGTGGCAGGAGCTGCAGGCGGCGGGGACCCTCGAAGCATGCGACGACACGGGCGAGTGGGTGTCGATCGCCCGGGGGGCGCATGTGCGGTCGTGGAGCGAGCAGAGCGGCCGCCCCCTGATGGCGGTCGACGAGGCGCCGGAACCGACGGCGGTGCCGCCGACGGTGGGAGTCGCGGCAGAGGCGAGACTCCTGTGGAAGTGGCTTGGCCGAACGCGCACCCGGATCATGTCCGCCGACGGCCGCCTCCCCGACCTGGCCCCGCGCATCCAGCCCGTCGCAGAATTGTGATTGCGTTCTTGTGACGTTTGCATCGATCTTGCGCGAGTTCGCATCACAAGAACGGGATCAGGCGGGGCGGGGTTCCTTTGGCAGGCCCAGCATCATCTCGCCGATGATGTTGCGCTGGATCTGGTTGGTGCCGGCGTAGATCGTCCCGGCCCGGGCGTTGAGGAACACGGTCTGCCACGAGGCGGGCGAGTTCGGCGCCCCGGCATCGTCGGTGCGGAACGCCGAGGCCGGCTTGCGGCCCACGTTCACCAACCCGTCGACACCGAGGATGTCCATCGCCAGCTCGGTGACTTCCTGGTGGTATTCGGACCACCAGATCTTGGTCACCGCCGCATCCGGGCCCGGGGCGTGCCCCTTGGCGAACTTGGTGAGCTGGGTGTAGCCCATGTACTTCATGATCTCGACCTTCTCGTACGCCTTGACGAGGCGCTCGCGAATATCGGGATCGTCGGTCCGGCCCAGTTCCTTCGCGTATTCGAAGAGCCTGTCCAGCTCGGCCTTGAACTGGATCGGCAGGATGGCCGCATCCTCGCCGCGTTCGAACCCGAGGAGGGCCATACACACTCGCCAGCCGTCGTTGACCTCGCCGATCACGTAGTCCTTCGGCGCCCTGGCGTCGGTGAAGAAGACTTCGTTGAACTCCGACTCACCGGAGAGCATCTTGATCGGCCGAACTTCGACTCCCGGTTGATCCATCGGCACCAGGATGAAGGTGATGCCACGATGTTTTGGTGCCTCCGGGTCGGTGCGACAGACCACGAAGATCCAGTTGGCGAGGTGTCCCGCCGATGTCCAGATCTTCTGCCCATTGATGACCCATTCGTCACCGTCGAGCACCGCACGAGTCTTGACGTTTGCGAGGTCGGACCCGGCGTCGGGCTCGGAGTATCCCTGACACCACACGTCCTCGCCCGACAGGATCCGAGGGAGGAAGTGCTCCTTCTGCTCATCGGTTCCGATATGGAGGATCGTGTTGCCGAGCATGCCGATCGAGAACGCGTCGTTGAGCCCACGGGCCGGCACCCCCGCCTTGGCGAACTCCTCGACGATGGCGATGGCCTCGATCTCGTCGAGACCACGCCCGCCGTACTTGCTCGGCCACTTCAGCCCGAGCCATCCACCCTCAGACAGCTTGGCTCGCCAGTCGAGCATGAACTTGAGGTAGTCGTCCCCCTCGAGTGTTCCGAGCCCACCCCAGTTCTCTGGGAGGTTCTGCTCGAGCCAGGCCCGGACCTCGGTTCGTAGCTGCTCGGCGGATTCGGGGTACGTGAAGTCCATGTCGCTCCTCGCGGGTGAGCCGTGGTGCTCGACGGTTGACGTTCTTGAAGATCGATTCCAAATCTAGTCTGATGATGGTTGCTGGCTGTTGGCCATTGGCATTTGGCTCTCGTCCACGTGAGACTCGATGATCCTGATGTGATGCAGGTCGCGTGGACGACCCAGACGGCGTTTCGAGTCGAGGACCCTTCCGAGCGGCGAACACGGCACACCGTCGACGTCGACGGCCTCGGCGAGCATCTGGGCGGCGTTGGTTCCGAGCCATCCGTCGAAGACCTCGACGGAGGACCCGGCCATTTCGAGTTTCACGATGTGGTCCCCGAAGCGGCCGTGCTCCGGTTCCTGGTCGCTCAGGGACACGGCTTGTCGCCACGCCGACCGGTCTACGACGATGTCGATGTCATCGATCGAGTCGATCAGGCCGGCCAACAGCATCGGTGCCGAGCCGGCGACGACCCACCGACCCGGCTCGAATGTCAGCTCTGCGAGGGTGCGATGCAGAGCGTTGCGGTCGATGCTCACTTGGCGAGATAGCGGATGGCGTCGGAGACCTCGAAGCGTCCCTCGTACAGCGCCCGCCCGATGATCACGGCCTCGCATCCGAGCCGCTGGATGACATCGAGATCCGGGAGCAGGCCGACTCCGCCGCTGGCGATGATCGAGAAGCCGCCGTGGCGAAGCGCGCTGAGCAGGACATCGGTCGAGGGGCCCTCCATGGTGCCGTCTCGTTCGATGCCGGTGACCAGGAGGCGGCCGATTCCGGCCGCCGACAGCCCGTCCAGCACATCGGTGAGGTTCTTGCCCTCGTCCAACCAGCCGGCGCCGGTTGCCTTGCCGCCCCGCACGTCCACGGCTGCGACCACCCGGGCGGGATCGGAGATCCGTCCGAGGATCTCGGGGTCCCATACGGCGGCCGTCCCGAGCACCACACGCCGGGCTCCGGCCTCGAGGGCTCGACCGGCGATCTCGGCGGTGCGGATGCCGCCTCCGACCTGAAACGCAACGCCGCCATCGGCGAGACGCCGCCACAGGGACTCATCGGGAGTCCCCGACCGTGCGCCCTCGAGATCCACGACGTGGACGAGTTCCGCGCCCTGGCGCATCCACTCGAGCGCCTGGGCGACTGGATCCTCGCCGTACACGGTGACCCGTTCGTAGTCGCCGTGCATCAAACGCACCACTTTGCCGTCGAGCACATCGACGGCGGGGATGATCTGGAGCATGCACACCTCCGAGCCTCGACCTCGGACAGCTCGATCCTGCTGCCTCAATGTTGCAACGCGCTAAAACGCTACTACAGTGCCGGTTTCTGACACGACCACCACGGTAGAGCATCCATGGCAATCCCCGACGACGACTGGCAGACCACTGCGACCGACCATCTGCTCGCGACCATCGTGAGACTCGAGACGGTCGACGAGGCCGCCGCCTTCATGCGCGATCTGTGCACTCGAAGGGAACTCGAGGAGATGTCCCATCGCTGGGAGGCGGTGAAGCTGCTCGACCAGGGAATCCCCTATCGAGAGATCTCCGATCGAACCGGCCTGTCGACCGCCACGATCACCAGGATCAACCAATGGCTCCAACACGGGACCGGCGGATATCGCTCGATGCTCTCCAAGATCGAGGAATCCACATGACCTTCTCTCTCGCAGTTCCCAACAAGGGCAGACTCAAGGAACCATCGATGCGGCTGCTCACCGACGCAGGACTGCGATTCGAAACCACCGACCGGGCCCTCTCGGTACCGGTGCGAAACGTCGACATGGAGCTCCTGTTCGTCCGGACCGACGACATCGCCGAGCTCGTGTCCGACAAGGTGGCCGATGCCGGCATCACGGGCGTCGATCTCATCGCCGAGCACGGCAACGGCTTGCAGACTCTGGTCGAGCTCGGCTACGGCCACTGCCGGCTCGCCGCCGCGGTTCCGAACCAGTCACCGATCGAGAAGGTCGACGAGTTCGGGGGCCTCCGAGTCGCCACGGCTCACCCGAAGGCGACCAAGCGGTTCTTCGCAGACCGGAACATCGACGTCGACATCATCGAACTGCGCGGTTCGGTCGAGGTGGCCACCAAGATCGGTGTCGCCGACGCGATCGTCGACCTGATCTCGACCGGCTCGACGATGCGGGTCAACGGTCTGCGCCCGGTGGGGACCCTGATCGAGTCCCAGGCGGTTCTCATCTCACGCTCCGAGAACCAGACCTCACCCGAGGTTCAACAGGTCGCCACGGCGATCCGTGCGGTCGTCGCGGGCAGGAACAAGCGCTACCTGCTGCTCAACGCCCCCCGGGCATCGATCGAGACGATCGAGGAGCTGATTCCCGGACTCAACTCACCGACGGTCGTCCCGCTCGCCCACAGCGACATGGTGGCGATCCACTCGGTGGTCGATGCCGCCGACATGTGGAGCCTGCTCCCCGAGCTCGAACGAGCCGGCGCCACGGGCATCCTCGTCCTCTCCATCGAACAGCTCGTGCCATGACCGACCGACTCAGACGGCTGGAGCTGTCAACGATGAGCCGGAAGGAACGGACGAGGCTGCTGCGCCGCTCCGCCGTTCCAGACGGCGACGTCCGTCGGATCGCAGCCGAGATCTGCGACGACGTCGCAGCCCGAGGCGACGCCGCCGTCCAGGAGTACGGCGAGCGTTTCGGCGGCGGTTTCCGCAGAGTCACGGACGCGGAACTCGACGCTGCAGTCGCAGGTCTCGAGCCCGCCGTCATCGAGGCGATCGAGACGGCGGCGTCGCACGTCCGTGCGTATCACAGCGCTCAGATACCTCAGAATCTCGACTTCGAGACCGTGCCGGGTGTCACGATCCGTCGGCGGTGGGCGCCGATGAACCGGGTGGGTTGCTACGTACCGGGCGGCAAGGCCGCCTACCCATCGACGGTGATCATGACCGTCGTCCCGGCGAAGGTCGCCGGGACCACACAGGTCGTCGTCTGCACGCCCGAGTCGCCCGACGGCACGCTGAGCCCTGCCATGCTCGCCGCCTGCCGGATCGCAGGCGCAGACGAGGTGTGGGCGATGGGCGGCGCCCAGGGCATCGCTGCGCTGGCCTACGGGACCGAGAGCGTCGAGCCGGTCGAGACGATCGTGGGGCCGGGCAACTCATGGGTGACGGCCGCGAAGCTGGCGGTCTACGGCGTGTGCTCGATCGACCTACCGGCCGGACCGTCAGAAGTCCTGGTCCTCGCCGATCACACATCCGAAGCGCGGCTGGTCGCCGTCGATCTGCTGTGCCAGGCCGAACACGGGCCCGACTCCCCCGCCGTTCTCGTCACGACCGATCCCGGGCTGATCGATCGGGTGGAGGCGGAACTCGATCGGCTCCTGCCGACTCTCGACCGTGCCGGCATCCTCGAGCAGGCGCTCGAGGAACACGGGTGGGCCGTGGTGGCGACCGATCTCGCCGACGCCATCGCCTTCGCCAACGAGTATGCCGGAGAGCACGTCTCCATCGCCACCGAACGGCCCGAAGACGTCGCCAAGCAGGTCACGTCGGCCGGCTCGGTGTACATCGGCCGGTGGGCGCCCGAGTCGGCCGGTGACTATGCGACCGGCGCCAACCACGTGCTCCCAACGGGAGGCCTGGCAGCTGCGTGTGGACCCCTCTCGGTCGAGGACTTCGGGTCTTGGCGACAGGAGCAACATCTCACCAGGGACGGCCTGGCAGCCATCACCGAGACCATCACCACCCTCGCCACCGCCGAAGGCCTCACGGCTCACCGGTTGGCGGCCCTGATCCGATTCGAAGACGAGGAGCAACCGTGACGCGCACCGCAACCGTGACCCGGAAGACCAAGGAGACCGACATCGAGATCACCGTCGATCTCGATGGAGCGGGGAGCACTCGGATCGACACCGGTGTCGGGTTCTTCGATCACCTGCTCACCTCACTGGGGCATCACTCACTGATCGACCTCGACGTCCGCTGCGTCGGTGATCTCGAGATCGACGACCACCACTCAGTCGAAGACACGGCGATCGTGCTCGGGCAGGCGCTCGCAGAGGCGCTCGGAGAACGCTCCGGCATCCAGCGGTTCGGCGACGCCACCGTTCCGATGGACGAGGCGATCGCCACATGTGTGATCGACGTCGGCGGCCGTCCGTATGCCGTCATCGACATCCCGCTTCGGCAAGCCAGGATCGGGAACCTGTCCACCCAGAACGTGCCGCATGCGCTCGAGGCATTCGCCAGAAGCGCCGGGTTCACACTCCACCTGACGGCCTCCGGCAGCAACGACCATCACGTCGCCGAAGCCGCCTTCAAGGCGCTCGCCAGGGCGCTCCGCGCAGCGGTCGCCATCGATGATCGGCGGATCGGCGTCGCATCGACCAAAGGGTCGACGTGAGACCGACCATCGCCGTCGTCGACCACGGCGCCGGCAACCTCGTGTCGATCGGCCAGGGCCTGGCGCGTGCGGGGGCAGAAGTCGTCATGGCGGCGGAGCCGTCGAATCTGGTAGGCGTCGACTCTGTCGTGCTCCCTGGGGTCGGAGCCACGAAGACGGTCATGGACGGGATCGACGCAGCCGGTCTCCGGGAGCCACTCACCAATCTCGACGTGCCATTGTTCGGGATCTGCGTCGGCATGCAGGTGTTGTTCGACACGTCCGACGAGGACGACGCCGACTGTCTCGGGCTGATACCGGGCGTCGTGCGGAAGCTCCGGAACACTCCGTCACTCCCCCACATCGGCTGGAACGACCTGTCGATCGAGCGACAGGACCCGCTCTTCGAATCGGTTCCAGACGAGCCCGTCTACTTCGTCCACTCGTATGCGCCGGAGCCGACCGACCCGTCGACGATCATCGCCACGTCCGAGCACGGCGAACGATTCGTGGCCGCCGTGCGATCGGGCTCGATCTCGGGGACCCAGTTCCACCCGGAGCGGTCTGGACACGTGGGGCTGGCGATCATGGCGAACGTGGTGGCGGCGGCTGCCCGGGTGAGCGCATGACGCTGAGGAAGCGGATCATCCCGTGTCTCGACGTCCGTGACGGCCGCGTCGTCAAGGGCGTCAACTTCGTGAACCTGACCGATGAGGGCGACCCGGTCGAGTTGGCCGAGCGATACGCCTCGGAAGGAGCCGACGAGATCTGCTACCTCGACATCTCGGCCGCACCCGAAGGCCGGTCGACGCTGCTCGATGTGGTCCATCGCACAGCCGAGAACGTCTTCGTCCCGCTCACGGTCGGCGGTGGCATCCGCACGTCCGACGACATGAAAGCCGCTCTGCGGGCAGGAGCCGACAAGGTCGGAGTCAACACGGCAGCCGTCCAGCGACCGGAGCTCATCCGAGAGTGCGCAACCCGGTTCGGTAACCAGTGTGTGGTCCTGGCGATCGACGCCCGACTCAACGCCGACGGCGTCTTCGAAGTCGTGGTCAAAGGAGGGCGCGAGCCCACCGGCCTCGACGCCATCGCATGGGCCCGGCGCGGTGCGGAGCTCGGCGCGGGCGAGATCCTCCTGACCTCGATGGACCTCGACGGCACCAAGGACGGCTTCGACCTGCCACTGACACGAGCGATCGCCGACGCAGTCGACGTGCCGGTGATCGCCTCCGGTGGTGCGGGCACCACCGCCCACTGCGTCGACGCCGTCATCGAGGGGCACGCCGATGCGGTTCTGGCGGCATCGATCTTCCATCGGCGTGAGATCGAGATCTCGACCGTCAAGACGGACATGGCTGCCGCCGGCATCCCGATGAGGCAGGTCGCATGAGACCTGCCGACGACGCCGCACTGCGCTTCGGCGAGACCTCTCTGATCCCGGCGATCGTGCAGGACGCCCGGACGCGCCGGGTGCTGATGTTGGGCTACATGGACGCCGAAGCCCTGGAGGCGACCCGAGCCACCGGTTTCGTCCACTTCCACTCGCGAAGCCGGAACGAGCTCTGGAAGAAGGGCGAGACCAGCGGGAACACGCTCACCGTGGAGTCGATCTCGGTGGACTGCGACGGCGACACAC
>CBDTYK010000027.1:0-8107 GCA_965364595.1 uncultured bacterium | reverse complement strand
TCATGTGGCCAGGCGTTGCGCACGAACCACGGCCCCTCAGGAACCATCTCCTCAACCGTGCGATGCGTGGTCCTCCGTCGACGAATCGCAACCAGAGGAGACACCTTGGACCAACACAGCCAACAAGAGCAGCCGCAGGTGTCGCATACCTCAAAAGACCGCCCGTTCGCAGAAGCGGTCAGAGGCGTCTGGTCCCAGTCGCCGACGAACGACCGATTGGAGTGTGGTCCACTTCAGTTCCTACACAGGCGGTTCGCGCCTCACTGCGAAGATCGAGTCAGGTCGTGGAAGAGCGGGCTTCCCTCCATCAGGGTCTCGTAGTCGCCGCGGCTGACGATCATGCCGTCGTCGATGACCGCAATCGAGTCGCAGATCCTGAGGCTGGACAGCCTGTGTGACACCACGATCACTGTGTCGATCGCCTCCGACCGCTTCAACTCGTCCACCAGGTTGAGTTCCGTAATGGTGTCGATGGCCGAGGTTCCCTCGTCGAGGATGAGCAAGCTCGGCGAGGAGTACAGTGCGCGTGCAATCGCGATCCGCTGACGCTCGCCCCCCGAGAGCGATGTACCACGTTCCCCGATGCGGGTATCGGTTCCGAGATCTGATCGTTCGATGAACTCCGACAGTTGTGCGATCCGCAGGCACTCGGCCACGCGCTCACGATCGATCTCAGCCTCCGGTATCCCGAAAGCCACGTTCTTGGAGATGGAGTCGTCGAGGAGGTAGATGTCCTGCGGAACGAGTCCGAGGTTCGCCTGCCAGACATTGCGCACCTCAGAAAGGTCTCTCCCGTCGATGCGAACCTGACCGCCGGTCGGCTCGAGCAGTCCCAGTATCAGGTCGATGATGGTCGACTTGCCGGACCCGGTCTGTCCGACCAGGCCCACGATCTCCCCGCGCCGGATGGTCAGACTCGCTCCTGCGAGGGCAGGCGGAGCAGACTCGCTGTACGAGAACACGACGTCGTCGAGGACGAGTTCCGACCAGGGCAGCCGCTCGCGACCAGCGGTGGATGGCTCGAGGTCAGGCACCCCCAGGCCCTCACCCTCTAGATCACCGAGGACATTCTCCACGGACGCGCGGCCGTACCGAATCAGATTGAGGCCACTCACCAATTGGTTGAGCCCTGGCATGATTCGCAGGGCCGCATACCCGAAGAGGCCGAACACCCCGATCGACCCCGCCGTATCGACGGTCGTCAGAGAGGTGAGAAAGACGACCAGAAGCAGAAAGATGATCGACTCGATCGCCACCCGTGGCACCTTCGAGTACAGGCTCAGATAGAGGCGGGAATGGGCAAACTGTCGCCTATCGGCGCTGAATGCGTCAGCGAAGTACCGCTCTCTACCCAGGATCCGGATCGATCGCGCCTCGTTGAAGCTCTGTTGAATGGTGGCGAGACTGGTCTGAGTCGCCTGCTCAGCAAGCTTGCCGTAGCGCCTCAGCCGGGACCTCACGAGCCGCATCACGACCATCGAAGTCACGCTCAGCACCACAGCCACGAGGAAGGTCGCCAGCGGGGCAATGACGGCAAGCACGACCACGAGCACTCCGACGATGATCACCTGGGTGACCACCGAGACCACAGGGGTCAGGAATCGGGTAGCCACACCTTCCACCGAGCTGAGGGCGTTGCGCATCAACTCAGGCGAGTTCCGCCTCAAGTAGACCTTGTACGGTGCGGCCAGGTAGCTCCGGAAGAGCCGTTCCGAGATCCGGGCAGAAGTCAGGTGGACGGCCCGCGCCTGAAACCAGGTGGAGTAGAGGACGAACGCGCCGCGAAAGAGGAAGAATCCAGCGATCAGCCCCACCATCGCCAGAGGCAGGCGATCCGATCCAGGGGCAGGGAAGAGGCCTCCCAACAAACCGCTGGGGGCGGCCCCGACAAGCCAGCTGCTCACATAGAAGATCAACAGCGCGCCGATGGATTCGACACCGGCACCCACTACGGCAAGCGCAACCACGACGAGCCATTCCCGTCTCGAGCCTGGCCCCAGGAGAAGAGAGAGCTCGGCAAAGATCGCTCCCGGCCTCCATGGCTGCAACCGGGCCTCGATCTCGGGCTCAGACACGATCCGGTGCCCCTGAACCGCTCGTCCCACATTCGGACTGGGTGTCCTCGAGCATTCCGTCGATCCACCTTGCCATCCTGGCGACAGTCGGCGCTTCATACAGCATGCGCAACGGCACATCGACGCCGAACTCGTCCACAGCCAGCGAGATCAGTCGCACGCCCAGCAGCGAGTGCCCGCCGACGGCAAAGAAATCGTCGTTCAGGCGCAGAGAAGCTCGAGGCATCAGCGCCTCCCAAATCTGAATCAGCCGCTGCTCGGTGGGCGTCGCCGGTCGATCGAGGTCCTCTGCATCGAACTCCGGAGGCGGTTCGTGTGTCAGGTCGCGCAGCGCCAGTCTGTCCACCTTCCCGGACGTCGTCACGGGGAAGGTGGGGTGAATCGACAGGGCGCCAGGAATCATCGCTTCGGGCAGTCGATCCCGGAGGTGATCCCGAATCGACTGCTCATCCACAGGAGCGGTGGATGCCACGTGGGCGACGAGTCGCGTACCGCGGTCGTCTGCCACCCCGAACACGACCGCATCGTCTATTGCAGCGTGAGCTCGAAGAGCGGCCTCGATCTCACCAGGCTCGATGCGGATCCCGCTGACCTTGAACTGATCGTCGATCCGGCCCAGGAACTCGTGGATTCCGTCCACCGATACACGGGCGAGATCGCCGGTTCGATACCGCCCGTTCCCAGTGTCCGCAGCTTCGAAGACCGGGGTCGAGCCGGCCGCTTCGATGTATCCGACCCCCAGCGGCGCCCCTTCTACTGCCAGTTCACCCGGCACTCCTGGTGGCACTGCGGCGCCGGTCTCGTCGATGACCAGCAGTCGCGTGTTGCGGATTGGGAGGCCGATAGGCATCACGTCGGTTGTCGGAGACCAACCGGGCGGGGGCTCGAACGTTGCAACCACGACGGTGGTCTCCGACGGACCGTAGGTATTCACCAGTCGCGCACGACCTCCGGCGATCCGCCGCCAATCCCGCCATCGGTCGGTCCGAGCCGCCTCGCCTCCAATGATCACCAGTCGCACAGCCTCCGGCACCGATGACTTCTCCGTGCGGACCATGTCGTCGACCCAGGCATGCCACCAGGCCGTGGGAAGATCGAGAACGGTGATCTCGTGGTCCGCCACGAATCTCGAGAAGTCGGTGAACGACGCGAAGAGCGCCGGCGGGCGCATCACCAGCGTCGCACCGCAGGCAAGGGTCGGGAGAACCTCCTCGAAGAAGGTGTCGAACCCGGCGGACGCGAACTGGAGCACGCGATCGTGGGGAGCGATCGCATACCGTTCGCAGGCGTCGGCCACGAAGTTCTCGAGTCCGACGCGACCGAGTGCCACAGGCTTCGGTGTGCCAGTCGAACCTGATGTGAACACCACATAGGCGGGCGTTTCCGCCGCGCCCACCGGGTTCTGGTCCCGGCTCGGCTCCGAGCCGTGCACCTCGACGTCTGGATAGTCGCCGACACTCGTGGTGATCGTGGCATCGACGCGAACCTGGGCGAGCATGGAAGCGAGCCGGTGGGCCGGCTGAGACGTGTCGACCATCACTGCGGTGCGACCCGAGTGGAGGACCCCGAGCAATGCCGGCACGATCTGCGCAGATCGTCCGGTCCGGATCGCAACGGAAGCGTCGGGCGGGCAGGTTGAGGTGATCCGGCGGGCCACTTCCGTCACCTGCTCCCAGAGCTCACCGTAACGAATGGCCCTGTTGCCTGCGACCACGGCGCGTTGATCGGGACGTTGCCGGGAGTGGCGTTCGATCAGTGCGAGTGTCGACCCCGGTTCGGGCTTTGGAGTCTGGGGTCCGGTCCCGAGGGCGTGGACTCGAACACGGTCTTCCGGAGACATGAGCGGAAGAGCGCTCACTGGGCGGCTCGGGTCGGCCACCGCGGCCTCGAGGACAGAGGCGAAGGCTTCCGACATCCTGACAACAGTGGGCCGGTCGAACAGGTCCGCGCGATACTCCCATTTCGCCTCGATGCCGTCACCGAAGTCGAAGAGATAGAGGTTGATGTCATACACCGACGCCTCATCGGCGATGGCGACAGGTTCAAGATCAAGCGATCCCAGCGTCAGGTTCGAGGCCGGCGTGTTGATGTAATCGAGCATCACCTGGAACATGGGCGTGCGACCTGCAACCCGATGTTGTGCCAGGTTCTCGACGAGGACATCGAACGGCAGATCCTGATGGCTCATCACGCTCAGGGCAGCCGTCCGCACCCGGGCGACGAGCTCGGAGAAGCTGGGATCGCCGCGCAAGTCGATCCGCATCACCATCGAGTTGATGAAGAGCCCGATGAGTGCGTCCGCTCCAGGGACGTTGCGGCCGGCCGTGGGCACACCGAGCAGCAACTGGTCCATGCGAGCGTACCTTCCGATGAGGACGCCGAACCCCGCCAGGCACATCATGAAGGGCGTTGCACCCTCGGCCCGGGCCCGTTCGCGCAGCCTCCGGACCAGATCCGGGTCGAGCGATGTGGAGTACGACGAGCCATCATGTCCCTGGGTGCGAGTCCGGGGGCGATCGGTGGGCAGGTCCAACACCTGCGGGACTCCCGCGAGGTGGGCCTCGGCGAACTCGAGATGGCGCTTGATGGTCCCGGTGTCGAGCTGCGACCGCTGCCACGCGGCGAAGTCCGCATACTGGTAGGGCAGCGGCTCGAGGCGGGGCTCCTCCCCGGCGGTGAACGCCCGATACAGCTCGGAGAATTCGGCGTTGGCGATCGCCGAGGACCACCTGTCGAAAGCAATGTGGTGGTTGGTGCGGGCCAGGACGTGGTCATCCGGTCCGAGCCGAAACACGTGTACCCGATACATCGTTCCCTTCTCGAGATCGAACGGTCGTCGCTGCTCGGCCGCGAGGAGACGATGGAGCTCGGAGGTCTGACGGGGACCCGGTGGAATGTCACTGATGGGCAAATCGATCGTGGATGCCTGGTTCACGACCTGAACAGGGCCATCGTCGGTCGCCCGGTAAACGGTCCGGAGCACCGCGTGTCGGCTGACCAACGTCGTCACCGCTCGTCGCAGCGCATCCATGTCGAGCTGGCCCCGGATACGCACCGCGTCGGTCTTGTTGAAGAACGGGTTGTCCCGGTCGAGCTGATTGACGAACCACTGGCTCCGCTGCCCAAAGGATGTCGGAGCGATCGTCACGTCATGTCGCGGGCTCGGATGGGAGTCTCGGGCGACCGCCGAGGTCATCCTCTGGTCGAGGGCCATCCGCATGTCCGGGTTGAAACGGATGATCCGTTCGACGAGCGACCGGTCCAGCGCCCCCCTCAATTCGGACTCTCTGGCGCATCGACGCCGGCCTCGAGCTCGGCCACGAGCGAGGCGATGTCCACCCCGTCGAACGCGTGAGCCGCGGCGAACTGACGTGCCAGGCCGGCGACGGTCGGATGGTCGAACACGACCTCCACGCCAACGCTCCGACCGAGTTCTGCGGCCGCCACGGAAAGGAGGCGCGTTGCGAGGAGCGAATCCATCCCCAGTGAGAAGAAGTCGTCGTCCACACCCACACCGTCGAATCCAAGGATCTCGGCGGCGAGCTCGGCGATGAGCTGCTCGTCGGGAGTGGTCGGAGCTCGGTACGGGACGTCGAGCTCGGGACGCCTCCCATCGGGCAGGGGCAGGGCCCGGCGGTCGACCTTCCCGAAGGAGAGCACGGGGAGTGCATCCATCTCCACGAAGAGCGAGGGGACCATGTGAGAGGGCATCCGGGCTGCGAGCGCTGCTCGGATGGTCGCCTGGTTGACCCCAACGCCCGATGGCACGACATAGCCGACGAGCCGGAGTGAGCCGTCACTTCCGGACTGGGCAACCACTGCCGCCTCAGCGACCGTATCAAGCTCCAGGAGCGCCGCCTCGACCTCGCCCAACTCGACGCGCGCTCCGTTGATCTTGACCGTGTCGTCGTTCCTGCCCAGATGCTCGAGCATGCCGTTGTCGGTGCTGATTCGACCGAGATCTCCCGGTTGATAGGTGCGCATGCCTGTCTTCGCATCGACTCCGTACCTGCGGCCCGTCATCTCGACGTCCTGCCAGTATCCCGGAGACAGATAGTCGCTGATCACCGTGATGTTGCCGATCTCGCCGTCGGGGAGCGGGTGTCCCTCGTCGTCGCGTATGGACACCTGTTTGCCGGTAACGGGATAGCCGACGGGAACGATGCCCTCCGCCACAGAATCGCCCGGAGAGACCAACAGGCTGGCGATCAAGTACGTCTCGGTCGTCCCCAGGCCGTTCCTGAGCACGCAATCCGGGCCGAAATTCCGGCTGAACGCGGCGATGTCGGTGTGATACGCCGGCTCCCCGCCGAGCTTGATCCCTCTCATGGCCGGGTAGTACGCCTCGGGTTCGAGCTCGGCCATCCAACGTCTGAAGACGGTGGGCACCATGTGGGTTGCGCTGATCGCCTCGTCGAACATCCACCGAGCCATCGCTGCCACCCCGCGGTTGCGCAGGTCGAAGAGGTGCAACGAGGCGCCGTTGAGCAGCGAACCCAGCATGTCGGACACAGAGGCGCCGAACGTGAGCGGCATCACGAGCCCGAACCGATCCGTGGGCCGGGTGCCCATGTCCAGCGCCCCGGATGCGGTCTCGAACAGAACATTGCGGTGAGTCTGGGTCACGCCTTTGGGTAGCCCCGTGGATCCGGAGGTGTAGACGAGGTTGAGAAGTGTCTCCGGCCCCGACCGGGCGGGAGCCGTCATCGATTCGGTGCTTCCATGCGTCGACCGCTGCACGATCTGTCTCTCGTCCTTGAACTCGACCGCCCGCGCCATGAGCGCAGGCGGGGCGACGAGGACGGTTGCGCCGGAGTGCTCGAGCTTCGAAGCGACGCGCTCGGTCGCCTCGACCGGGTCGATCGGAACATAGGTCTTGCCGGCGGCCAGGATGCCAAAGATGGCAACGACGGCTCCCGGGTCGGTGTCTACGAATGTCGCCACCCGTCCGGGCCCATCGCCGGTGCGGTCGACAAGCTGCTCTGCGAGGGTCAATGCGGCGCCGCGCAGCTCGGCGAACGTGAGCATCGTTCCGTCGAGACCGACCAGAGCGGGCGCCTCCGGGGTGGCAGCGGCCACCTTCAACAGACGTTCCGTCACCGACCCCTCGAAATCCGCATCAGACCACTCGAGTTCCGATGGCAGGTTGCTGGTGCGCCCCTCCCGGGTCTCGGCCGTCATGAGATCACGTGCCTCATCAGCTCTCCTTCTGCTGCCACGGCACGAGGATCCTCGTCATGAGCGAGATGAGCAGATTGACGCAGAGACCGAATGCGATGGTCGCGAACATGGCCACGTAGATGTTCTCGATCCGGAACGTCGTCCATGACATCCAAATCATGTCCCCAAGACCCGAGTCGGCTGCGACCATCTCTACCGCGACGGCGATGAGCAAGGCCGTGTTGAGTGAAAGGCGCAGCCCGGCGAGCACCGATAGCGCAGCTGCCGGTACCACGACTCTGTGCATCACCAACCAGCGTCCGGCTCCGTACAGCCGGGCCACGTCACGGTGAATCGGGTCGATCTGGGACACGCCGGCCATGGTGTTGATGAGCATCGGAAAGAAGACGCCGGCGGCGATGATCACGATCAAGGGCAGCTCACCGATTCCCAAGACGACAAGCATCAGGGGAAGCATCGCAATCTTCGGGAGTGGATGCAGCGCCCCCACGAAGGGGTCGAGCACCCTTCGGACCCACTCGGACAATCCCATCGCCACACCGACCGCCATGCCGAGGAGTCCGCCGGTCCCGACCGCCCACGCGATGCGGACCGCGGTGGCGCCAAGCTCGGAGAGCAGCGAGCCATCGACCAGAGCGGTCCAGGTGGCACGCGCAATCGTCGTCGGCGCCGGGAAGTGCAGGCTGTCGATTGCTCCTCTCGTCGAGGCGACCTGCCAGACGAGGAGCAAGACGAAAGCGATCACCGGGGGCACCGCGAAACCGACAGCCGAGCGGCGACGCCGTGCAGGCCGGGAGGATGTCAGCTCGGCACGTGCAAGTTCCGGCGCACCTGACCTTCGATGGCCTTCC
>CBDTYK010000026.1:0-8165 GCA_965364595.1 uncultured bacterium | reverse complement strand
CGACGAACCGGTCGGCTGAGCCTCGGTTGCAGGCTCTCCCGACCCTTCTGCGATGGTCAACTGCGTACCGACGAAGATCTGCGATGGGTTGGTGATTCCATTGACCTGTGCAATCGCGTCCACGGTGGTGCCATACCGTCTGGCGATCGACGCGAGGGTGTCTCCGGCTGAGACCACATGCGTTCCCACGATCGTCTGGCCGCTGGTCGGCGCATCGCCGGCCTGTCCGGGGATGGAGATGAGCTGGCCGATCCGCAACAGATCGGGATCGTCGAGACCGTTCACGGAGATCAGCTCCGACACGGTGACGCCGTATCCGGCGGCGATCTGAGCGAGTGTCTCCCCGGCGCTCACCGTGTGTGTCTGGCCGTCGGTTCGGCCCGGGATCGTCAGGACCTGTCCGGCCACGATGAGATCGGGGTTCGATATGCCGTTGAGCTCTACCAACTCGGCCACGGTCGTGTCGTGCTCGGCGGCGATCTGAGCGAGCGTCTCGCCCGGTTGCACTTCGTAACCGGCGGATGTCATCGACACGAACAGCATCAGCAGCGTCAGCGAAACGGTGAGACGCCGTGGCCTCGGTGAGTTGGATGTGTGTGGCATTTCCGTGGTCCCCCTGGAAATGCCCCTGACAGCGCCCGCTGTTGGATTCGACAATAGCGCGATTTCCCAGCCTGTGACAGCCCGGGACGTCGACTGGTCGACGGAGCTCGAGTCAGGTGGAGGCGGAGGCCGCTCGGATTCTGAGCTGGCCGCAGGCGGCGTCGATCTCCTGACCTCTCGTGTTTCGGATCGTCACGTTCACGCCGAGTTGCTCGAGCTTCGCCGCAAACGCTTCGATGACCGGTCGAGGGGAGGGCTGGTCGAGTGACAGCGGCGTCGGGTTCATTGCGATCAGATTGACATGTGCCTTGAGACGTAGGGCGATCGGCGCCAGCTTCTCGGCCTGGTCGGTGGAGTCGTTCACGCCGGCGAGCATCGTCCACTCGATCGAGACCCTTCGGCCCTTTGCCTCGAAGTAACGGGCGGCAGCTGCCTCGACTTCTGCCAGCGGATACCGCTTGTTGATGGGCAGGATCGAGGAGCGCAGCTCGTCGTCGGCGGCGTGCAGGCTCACGGCCAGGCCAACCTGCCACGGCTCGTCGGCGAGCCGCCGCATGCCCGGCACCATGCCGACCGTCGACACGGTGATGGACCGAGCGCCCATGCCGACGTGCTCGATCATGCGGCGGATCGATTCACGCACTCGGTCGTAGTTCGCAAGCGGTTCACCCATCCCCATGAACACGATGTTCGTCACCCGCCCCGGAGAGCCGGCGATCGGGTTCACGCGCAGCCAGGCATTGGCGTACTGGACCTGCGCCACGATCTCACCGGCCTCCAGGTGGCGGTCGAATCCGAACTGGCCGGTCGCGCAGAAGGTGCACCCGAGCGCACAACCGGCCTGAGAGGAGATGCACAGTGTGGTGCGATTGTGATAGCCCATCAACACCGCTTCGATCGCCATTCCGTCGTTGGCACGGAACAACCATTTGCGGGTTGCGCCGGCGTCGGCGGACTGCTCGGCTTCGACGGTGAATGGCCACAGCCGGTCTGCAAGAGACTCTCGGAGGCCGGGCGGCAGGTTGGTCATCTCGGCGGTCGTCAGCACCGGCGTCTTGTAGAGCCAGTCGTGGAGTTGATCCGCCCGGTAGCTCGGCTCGTCGCCGATCAGGCTCCCCAGATCACGGGGGTCTGTCAGGTACGGCATCTCAGTGCTTGGATGCCTGGTCGCGCCATCCCTCGACGCGTGAGACCGGGACGTCGGCGATCTCGGCCAATCGTTCGTCGTCGGTCGCTGCCAGTTTTTCGAACGTGTCGATCCCGGCCGCACGCAGGCGCGCAGCGAAGACCGGCCCGATTCCGGTGACGACCGTGAGGTCGTCGATGACACTGTCCGTCGACGGCATCGATGGTGGAGGCGTCACGACACGGAATCGCGGTGGCTCCGGTTCGGCCGGCGCGGCGATCGAGATCAAACGATCGCGCATCGCCCAGAGAACGGCTGCAGCGCCTCCGATGAATCCAATGACTCGACCTACCCGCTTCATGATCGCAATGCTAGGGGGTTCGACGCCCTCATTGGTAGCGAGAGTCGGGTTCCACCGGGGCGTAGGGAATGTCCACGGTCGCCATCGGCTGCAGATGGCCGACGTCGTTGTACCCGAGCAGTCGCGGGCCGTCGACGATCGTGCAGAGCGACGCGTTGTCAGCCGAAGCGAGCGGTCCCTTGAACACGTTCCCGGCCACCTCTACGCCCGACGCCCAGGCGGCGGCGATGACGAGTGGCCCTCCGTGGGAGAACACGACGGTCACCCCTTCGGACGCCAGGAGCTCTTCGAGTCCGTCGACGACGCGAGTTCGGACATCGGACCAACGCTCGCCACCGGGCCGATCCACGTCATGTCCATCGAGGTAGCGCTGCCACATCTCCGACCAGCCATTGGAGACCTCCTCGGGAGTGAGCCCGGTCCAGTCCCCATTGTCGATCTCTCGGAAACGTGCGTCGAGAGCCGGCTCCATTCCGAGCGCCTGGACGAGGGGAGCGGCAGTCTCGATCGTTCGCCGCAGGTCGCTCGACACGATCCGTGCGATCGGTGCCCGTGCGAGGCGCTCCGCTACCAGTCGGGCCTGGTGTCGGCCCGTGTCGGTCAGGCCGACATCGGACCACCCGATCAGGCGATGGTGTCGGTTGCCCTCCGCCTCTCCGTGCCGGACCAGGACGACGCTCCCCATCAGGAAACCAGCGCGCTCGACGTCTCGACCCTCGGATCGGCTGCGGCGGTCCGGAGGCCGGTCGGCTCCACCAGGATCATCGAGATCGGCCCCCATCCACCGGTGTATCCGTCGATGAGCTCGATCTGATGTCCCCTCGCCTCGAGGTCGGTGACGATCGAAGGGTCGAACGCCGATTCGAGTCTGAGGTTCGACTCCATCCCGGGGGCGAGTGTCTCGGTACTCCAGCGCGGCCGTGCTTGAGCGACCCAGGGTGCGTCGCCGGCTGACAGGTGGGCGGCGACCTGTGCGAGCAGCTGCGGCTGTTGGTGCCCACCGCGGGTGCCGAGCACCATGCGGAGGTTCCCGTCGGTCGACCAGATGGTGGGCGACAGCGTGTGGAGCGGCCGCTTGCCCGGGGACAGCTCGTTCGGATGTCCGGGCTCGAGACATGCCCCCGCCCCGCGATTGTGCAGCAGAAAGCCGGAGTCCGTCGTTCCGATGAGCGATCCCAGGCCGTGGAAGTTCGACTGGATCAGCGACACCGCCAGTCCGTCGGAGTCCACCACACACAGGTAGGCGGTCCCGCCGGGTTTCGGTGACGGCGACCGATAGCGACCTGCAGTGGGGCCGATTCCACCGGCGATGGCCGCCAGTCGATCATCCGCCAGCAACTCGTCGCCGGTCATCGGAGCGAATCGGGCATCGGTGACCAGATCATCACGTTCGTGGGCGACCGAGCGGTACGCCTCGATCAGGTGATGGTGACTCTCGGGGTCCGCCGGATCGAAGCCATCGGAGACCATCTCGAGGATCCGCAGCGTCGCCAGGGTCAAGTAACCCTGGCTGTTCGGGCCGATCGTCCACGCATGTCCGCCGAGCACCGCTTTGCCCACCGGGACCACCCAGTCCGGCCGATACCCGGCCAGGTCGTCGGTCGTGACGATCCCACCGGTCGCCGTGGAGATGTCGGCTGCAACGGGCCCTCCATAGAAACCGCCGGGGCCGTTGAGGGCGATTCGCTCGAGCGTCGTCGCCAGGGCCGGACGCCGGACTCGATGCCCCTGCGTCATCTCATCGGTGTCTGCGATGAGCTCGCGTCCTGCGGCCGAAGTCGAGAGCTCCGAGCGCTTTGCGTTGATGGCCCGGCTGTACTCACCGGAAGCGGCAAACCCCTCTGTTGCGTGGGCCATCGCATGGTCGAGGAGCGCTCCGACGCTCCTCGTGCCGAACCGCTCGGCGAGGGCGTACCAGCCGGCGACCGCACCGGGAAGCGACACGCTGGCCTGATGATCGTTCGGGATCTCCGTGTGGCCTTCCGCTCGCAGGCGCTCGGCGGAGGCATTCGACCCCGCCCAGCCCGAAGCGTTGAGCGCTTCCGGTTCGCTGTTGCCGGGGTTCCACACCAACGCGAAGAGATCGCCGCCGATACCGCACGTCTCCGGTGCCACCGTTCCCTGGACTGCGTTGGCGGCGATCGCGGCGTCGGCTGCGTTGCCGCCCTGCTCGAGGACGGCCATCGCCGCGAGCGAGGTGAGATGATGCGGGCTCGCCACTGCGCCTGCAAAGCCCTGCGCCTGGCCGCGACCCGTGGTCAGCATGCTGGACGCTCGACGCTCACGTCGTCCGGCGAAGCGAGGGGACGTGACGGTTGAGCGCGTCGAGCACTGCCCGGACCATCGCCTGGGAAGGGTCGCCGGCCCCGATCGCCGAGCCGGTCAGCACCCGTTCGGTGCCGCCGACGACGAAGACGATCACGGCAATGGCAACCAGGTGAGAGCCGACGTTGACGATGTCCACGGCACTCACGCCGAAGGCCACGTCCTCGTCGAGTGCCTGCTCGAGTGCGTTCAGGGTCGCCTCGGCCACCATGCGCAACTTCGTGCTCTGTGCCGCAGGCCCGATTGCCGTTCCGACGATCCGCTCGTCGTGCCACGCGAGCTCGACCGTCACGGAGATGCGAGAGCCGCTGACGGATTCGGCGACGTCCTTCACGACGGGGCGGTTGCCGGTGAGCAGGTCGGCGCCTTCGATCTGCACGACGGAGATGATCCGACGATCGATGGCCGTGTGGAACTGCGCCTGCGCAACGGACTGGATGTCTCTGACGAGTTGCTTCGGCGGCTTGCCCGGTTGTGCGAGCACGTGGATCTCGCTCGGTTCGCCACCCTCAGTGATCACTCTGACCGTCTCGATTCCAGGCAGGCTCTTGATGATGTCCTCGAACGCTCGGATGTCCATCGCGCGGAGGGTAGCGAAGATTCGGAAGTGAAATCCGGGGCTGGGGGTTGAATCCTGCAACTACACGGTCTACATTCGCTTTCGTTGGCCTCACCACAGGGAGGTCGGCGGGGAACCGGACATGCTGGTAGTCGTCCGGTTCGGAGGTGGGCGGACCTGTGAGAGGGGCCTCGCATTGACATGTGAGGATTCCGGCGCGTGAGTGTCGGATGACGGGAAAACCCGGCGGTCGGTCACCGATTCATCGTGTGATGACAAACACCAAGCGAAGCGGATCGTGGCGTCGTTCGAAAGCGAGCGGCGAACACAGCCCAAAGAGGTGGTAGTCGTATGAAGACCAGACTCGCACGGATTCTGCAAGCGGCTGGAGGCCTCGCAACGATGATCGTGGCAGGTTCCGCCAGCGTCAAGCTCGGCTGACCGATTGCCGGGGACTCCCATTCATCTAACCCCGAGAGGCCCAACCACCCGTGAGACCGGAAAAGCGAAAGCGCATTCTCATCGGAGCCACCTACGTGGCTGCCGGAATCGCCGGTTTGACGCTGGCGTGGCCCCCCGGTGAGTCGTTCGATTGGCCCCTCTGGTCGATCTTCACCATTGCCTTCTTCCTCCTCTCCTTCCAGTCCGTCGAAGTCAACGACCGCCAGTACGTCTCCTCGTCACTGATGGTCGCACTGACGGCGGGCGTCTACTTCGCGCTGTCACCGGACGCATCGCCGGTCCTCGCCATGGCACTCCTCGCAGCGGCCGGCCCGCTCACACGCCACGACTTCGCTCGTCGGAGAGTGGTTGTGCCGGCGTTCAACTTCGGTCAGTTGATCGTGAGTGCATTCGCCGCCGGGCACGTCCTCGAATTCCTGATCGACGAGCTCGGTGATGGACGCCGTGCGAACCTGGCCACCGTGATGGTTGCGACGGCCTCGGCCGCCGTGGTCTACACGGCGATGAACAACGTGCTCGTCCAGATCGGTGTCCGGCTGGTCTACGGCACGACACAGATCATCCCTTGGTCGAGAGTCGGCCTTCTCCTGATCTCGCAGATCTTGATGGGACTCCTGGGCGGGCTGCTCGGCGTGGTCCTGTTCGAGTCGAACGCCGCGACGATTCCGCTCGTGTTGGTCGTCTACGTGATCGGTCACCTGGTCTTCCTGTCGTACTCGAAACTCCGGGAAGCCCACGAGTCGACGCTCAAGGGCTTCATCCTCGCGCTCGAGGCCAGGGATCTCTACACGAGGGGCCACACCGAGCGGGTCGCGTATTTCTGCCGGCTGATCGGTGAGCAACTCGCCTTCACGGGAACCCAGATGGAGCGGATGCGGTGGGCGGCGATCATCCACGACATGGGAAAGCTCGCAATCCCCGTAGAGATCATGGAGAAGCAGGGTCGCCTGACCGATCAGGAGTATCGGGCACTCCGACGCGCCAGTCACAAGGTGGATGATCTCCTCTCGGAGGTGGCCTTCCTCAGTCCCATGGTCCAGATCTGCTCGGGGGCGCACCCTCGACTCTCGGACGAGGACTTCGGGCAGACAGGTCACTCGCACACGACCCGCCCGACGCTCGAGCAGAAAGTGCTCGCGGTTGCCGACGCCTTCGATGCGATGACCAGCACCCGCGGGTATCGGATGGCCTTCTCGCAATCGAAGGCGTTCGCAACGCTGCGCGATGACGACACGCCGCTGTATGACGACGACGTGATCGATGCACTCGAGCGAGGTCTCGCAGCTGTCGGCCGTTCCTACGGCCCACCGGACATCGTGCGGGAATCGGAAGAGACAGCCCGTGCCTAGACGAGTACGCCAACGAGCGGCGAGATGGGTGTGGTTCGCAACGCTGGTCGCCACGATCGGCGCTGGTGCGACTTCCGCCATGCTCTTCGAACGAGAGACCGGAGGGCGCCTCGGCACAACTGCGATGTGGATCATCGCCGGTGGTGCAGTGATTGCGCTGAGCGGCCTCGCAGCCGTTCCCACGGCGAGTGGCAATCGGTTGACTCCGGCGTACATCGCGGTGGCGGCCCTACCGCTCATCGGCGAGCGAGTCGACACCAGTGGTGTCGTCGTCGGGATCGATGCGATCTTCACGCTTCAGGGGGCGATGGCAGCGACCTTGGGCGGCCTCGCGATGCTCGCCGTCATTCGAACCTTCCGCGGCCTCGACCCCAGGGAGGTCGGAGACCGCCTGGTGAGACGGGCGCTCGTGTTCACGACGTACCTGGTCGTCTACGACGTGATCATCGCAACGACCTTCATGCAGGGGAGCGAATGGCGGCGGCTTGCCATCTTGTCGCTCGCAGGCGTCTCAGCCTTCGTCGTCGAGGCAATCGCCGATGTCGTCTTCACTGGGCGGCTCTTCGGTGGGAGGCTCCGCCACGGCCTGGTCGCCAGTTCTTCCGACGTCGCGGTGTTCGTGTCCTTGATCGCAACCGGAGCGCTGTTCGGGCTCGCATATGAGGCGATCGGCGCATCGGCCTTCGCGGTGGCGGTCTTGCCATACGCATTCACCGCCGGGGCGTTCAAGCGTCTCTCCCAGACCAAGGAAACATACGAGCAGACGCTCATTGCGCTTGCCCAGATCCCGGAGGTCGGAGGTCACACGCCCATCGGCCACGCCGCTCGCACGAATGAGCTCGCAACTGCCGTCGCCGAGCGGATCGGCGTTTCGCCCAAGGACTACGAGCGCATCAACTACGCCTCGTTCCTCCACGACATCGGGCGGATCACACTCAACGAGCCGAGCATTCTCCGGCAGGGTTTCACCGATGTCGACCTGGCGGGTTGGGGCGCCGAAATCGTCGGTGAGACCAAGTACCTCGAAGACGTTGCGACCATCGTCCGGCGTCAACACGAACCGTTCCGCAGTCCGGGCGAGGTCTCGAACCCCGACCTGCCGCTCGCATCGAGGATCATCAAGGTGTGCAGCGCCTACGACGAGTCCGTGCACGAAATGGGGTTCTCACCGCTCGAGGCGCTCGAACGCATCCATCGCGGCACGGTCTATGACTTCGATCCGGACGTGGTTCGTGAATTGCGCGAGGTTCTGGAGCGACGGGGGATGCTGAACCATCCCACAACGGTCACACCCGGGTAGCCGACCCACCACTCAGCTTGACGCCCGGCTTGAACCAGCGGACCGGCCGTCGCAGCTCTGCCTCGAGGAACCTTCCGATT
>CBDTYK010000025.1:0-8302 GCA_965364595.1 uncultured bacterium | reverse complement strand
AAGCTGCGCCACGTCCCGATTGTGTGGTGAGGATACCGCACGCGTCGCAGACCCTCCAATGGAGGACTATGAAGTGATCATTTTCCGGCGAATCGGGCCCGAAACGCCCGCTCCGATTGGCCTCCTGGGTCTCCAGGCCTATGATCGATCGCCGTGCGACTCGCCCCCATCGCCGCTCTGCTGTGCCTGCTCATGGGTTTCGGCACACTGCCTGCGTCCGCCGACGCGGTCGATAGCGCAGTGGCGTCTGCCCGAGGGGGTGGCCTGGCGATCCAGTCCGACGCCGAAGCGACCGCAAATGCCTCGGCTTCCCGCCAGGCGGCCAATCTCACTGTCAGCCATGCCTCCATCTCGCACCTCACCTCGGTTTGCGCCCGTGCCGCAGAGATCGTCGGGTCCGGCCCGAGTGTCGATCTGGTGTTCGCCGGCTTCCGCGGAAGCCCGAATCACTGGTCGAAGCTGACCGATCCCGGGTGGACGTCGATGGGGACTGGAGCCGTCGTCGGCGCCGATGGAAAGGTCTACGTATCGGTGGTCTTCTGTCAAGGGGCGGGAGGATCGTCTCCCGCACCGCCGGCTACGGCACCGCCTCCACCACCCGCGGACCCGGCGCCGGCTGCTGCTCCGTCGACGCCTGGAACGCCGGCCGTCACTCCTCGTACACCGGCAGCTCAGCCGGATTCCGGGACAATCGATGTCCCTGCTGTCGAGGTGGACCTGGTCGGCCTCTTGACGGCGATCCTGACGACCTCGCTGGATTCGCTCACCGCCGAACACGACGTCGACGACCCGATCGCCGCGTTGCTCGACCGCTACGTGACACTGCCCTCTGGCGTCACGATCATCTGATCAGCCGTTCTCGGCTGCGACCAGTTCTGCCAGCTGGACGGCATTCAGCGCAGCCCCTTTTCGGAGGTTGTCGCCAACCACCCAGAGGTTGATGCCTCCGGGAGCGCCGACGGTGTCACGGAGACGACCCACCAGCACATCGTCGATGCCGGCGGAATCCAGCGGCGTCGGAACATCATCGGTCCACACCTGGACGCCGGGTGCGGCCTCGAGCAGTTCCCTGGCCTCGGCGACGTCCATGTCACGCTCGAACCACATGGTGGCGGCGATGCCGTGGCCAGTCACCACAGGCACCCGAACACATGTCGGCTCCACCTGAATGCCTGGGGCGGAGAGGATCTTCCTGGTCTCGTTCACCAGCTTCCACTCCTCGTCGGTGTACCCCTGCTCCTTCTCGGACCCGGCGTAGGGAATGACGTTGAAGCCGATCGGGGCGACGTAGACCTTCGAGTCCGGCTCCTCGAAGCCGCCCTCACGTAGGGCGTCGGGGTTCGAGCGGAGCGCATCCGTCTGCCGCATCAGTTCGTCGATGCCCGCCATCCCGGAACCAGACACCGACTGGTACGAGGTCGCCACCATCGACCGCAAGCCCGCCGCTCGGTGGAGCGGACCGGCGGCCATCAACAGGTCCATCGTCGTGCAGTTCGGGTTGGCGACGATGCCACGAGGCCGATCGGCGATCGCGTCGTCGTTCACGTCTGCCACCACGAGCGGAACATCCGGTTCCATCCTGAACGCCGACGAATTGTCGATGACGACCGCACCCACTGCAGCGAACTTCGGTGCGTACTCACGAGAACGGTCGCCACCCGCCGAGAAGAGCGCAATGTCGACGCCGGACGGATCGGCGGTCGCCAGGTCCTCGATGGTGACCGTGCCCCACGGTGTCTCGACGGTCGAGCCGGCCGACCTCGACGACGCGAACAGGCGGATCTCCTTCACCGGGAACTCGCGCTCGGCGAGGATCGACAGGATCGTGCGACCGACGGCACCCGTGGCACCGACCACTCCGACGTTGACTGGACTCATGCGCCCACCTCCTCTGAGACATTGGGCGGATCAAAACGCTCGTGGAGGACCTGGACGGCTCGCTCGGTGTCGGCCTGAGCCACGACGCAAGAGATGCGAATCGTCGATGTCGAGATCATCCCGATGTTGATCGAGGCGTCCGCCAGCGCCCTGAACACCCCGGCGGCAACACCTGGGTGAGATTTCATGCCGGCACCGACGAGGCTGACCTTGCCGATCCCGGAGTCGACGTCGACCGAACGGGCGTTCATCGACTCGGCGATTCCGGATGCGATCGAACGGGCCTCATCGAGCGTGGACTTCGGAACGGTGAACGAGATGTCGGTGGTGCCGTCGGTCGACGTGTTCTGGACGATCATGTCGACGTTGATGTCGGCCTCGGCCATCGGCTCGAACAACTGGGCGGCGATCCCAGGGAAGTCGGGCACGCCGCGAATCGTCAGCTTGGCCTCGGATGTGTCGTGGGCGATGCCACTGATGACGGCCTGTTCCATGGTGGTCTCCTTCACCCAGGTGCCGTGATTGTCGTTGAACGACGAACGGACATGTATCGGAATATTGAATCGGCGTCCGAACTCGACGGAGCGGCTCATCAGAACGCCCGCGCCGGACGCAGAGAGCTCGAGCATCTCCTCGAAGGAGATCTCGTCGAGCTTGCGGGCGGCCGGGACGATGCGAGGGTCGGCGGTGTAGACGCCGTCGACATCGGTGAAGATCTCGCAGGCGTCGGCACCGAGTGCAGCTGCGAGTGCCACGGCGGTCGCATCGGATCCACCACGACCGAGCGTGGTGATCTCACGTGACTCGGGATCGACTCCCTGGAAGCCGGCGACGATCACCACTTTGCCGTCGGCGAGCGACTCCTTGACCCTCGTTCCCCGGATCTCGGTGATCTTGGCCGCCCCGTGTGCCGCATCGGTGAGAATCCCCGCCTGCGAGCCGGTGAACGACACGGCCTCGACACCTCGCTTGGCGATCGCCATCGCGGTCAGCGCCATCGAGATCCGCTCACCGGCGGTCAACAACATGTCCATCTCTCGGGCCGGCGGATCGGGATTGACGGCAGAGGCGAGCGCGATCAGCTCGTCGGTGGTCTTGCCCATGGCGGACACGACGACGACGACGTCATGACCTGCTTCCTTCGTGGCGCAGATCCGGTCGGCGACGGCGGAGATTCTCTCTGGTGAGGCGACGGAAGTCCCGCCGTACTTCTGGACGATGAGCATCGAAGGACCCCGGATCAAGTTCACCGTGAGGATACGACGGACCGGCCGAACTTCGAATCCATTGGGCCGGGTACGCTTGCCGCTCCATGGCAAGCGAGAAGCAGCAACGACAAAAGGAACTCCGGCGGGCCAAGCGCGAAGCGGAGCGCAAGGCTGCCCAGCGCAAGGAGATCTTCCGACGCATCCGAACCGCCTTGGGTCTCGGCCTGTTCGTCGCAGTGATCCTGCTGGTGATTCCGGCACTCACCAACAACGAGGACGAGCTGCCAGCTTCATACCAGCAGTTCCGGGATCAGCCGACCGCGTGCGGTGCCGAGCAGCCGCCCCCGAACGAGCTGGTCGACTACGAGGCTCCCGACGACCTCGCGTTGTCGACAGGCGCAACCGCCACGATCGTCACGTCGTGCGGTGAGATCGTGATCGAGCTCGACACCGAGACCTCGCCACTGTCGGTCAACTCGTTTGCGTTCCTCGCCCAGGAAGGCTTCTACGACGGAACCGTCTTCCACCGCATCGTCGACGACTTCGTCATCCAGGGAGGCGATCCGGAGGCGTCCGGATCAGGCGGCCCCGGGTACGCCATCCCAGACGAGTTCCCAGACGAAGGTTTCGTGTACGACGAGGGCGTCGTGGCGTTGGCGAAGACGCCGGCGAGCAACTCGACAGGCAGCCAGTTCTTCATCGTCCACGGGGCACAGGGTGCCATCCTCTCCCCGACCTTCAACGTGATCGGGCGCGTCGTGTCCGGTATGGACACCGTGGAGCAGATCGCTTCGATCGAGACGATCCGCGGAGTCACGCGAGAAGTGAGCAACCCGACCGAGACCGCCTACGTCGAATCGATCACGATCGATTCGTAGGGGCGAGGCTCGCCTCGCCCGCAGCGCATCACCGTCGGCCAGAAGATCACCCGCAGGCGCGGTGGCGACCCAGGCGCCCGAAGGAGAGGTGTCAGGTGGCAGCGCAACGCCGCAGGGCATGGCTGACCGGGGTGTCTCGCCTAGCCTCCGCCTCGACGATGGCGATCGACCTTCACACCCACAGCTCGTTCTCGGACGGATCGGACACACCCGATGAGCTGCTCGAGCGCGCCGCTGCGATGCGGCTCACGACCATCGCGCTGACCGATCACGACACCCTCGAAGGCATCCCCGATGCGCAGGGCGCAGCCGACCAGCACGGGATCGAACTGATCCCTGGCACCGAGTTGTCACTCGAATACTCCAAGGGCGGCATGCACCTCGTCGTGTTGTGGCTGGAGCCACGTCCCGGACCACTCCAGGACCGCCTCGCCGAGCTGCGAGAGGGGCGCGACGAACGAAACGCCCGGATCGTCGAGCGCCTCGGAGATCTCGGCCTTCCGATCGAGCTCGAAGAGGTGCTGGCCGAAGCCGGCCAGGGGTCGGTGGGCCGCCCGCACATCGCAGCGGTGATGGTCCGCCACGGATACGTCGACTCCATGGAGCAGGCGTTCGACGAGTACCTCGGCAACGACCGAAAGGCCTACGTCGGACGGGAACGCCTGGAACCGGACGAGGCGATCCGGCTCGCCCGGGCGTCCGGGGGCGTCCCGATCCTGGCCCATCCGCACACCCTCGGCATCGACAACCGGTTCGAAATGGCCGACATCCTCATCGAATTGAGAGCGCACGGGCTGATCGGGATCGAGTGCCACTACGGCAGCTACCCGGCCGACGGTCGCTCGGGAATGGTTGCGCTGGCAGACCGATTCGGTCTGATCCCCTCCGGTGGGTCCGACTACCACGGCACGTACAAGGCCGACGTGGCTCTCGGCATCGGACGAGCCGGCATCGCCGTGCCCGAGTCGATCCTCGATGACCTGCGACACTTCCCAGTCCCTGCATGACGCGCAGATCGGCATCGCTCGGCCAGGCGGCGGCCATCGTCTCGGCGGGTGTGCTGCTCTCTCGACTGCTCGGCGTGGTCAGAGAACAGGTCATCGGAGCACTGCTCGGCCGGACGGTGGAGACGGACCTCTACGTGAACGCCTTCACCCTGCCCGACTACCTCTACTTCCTGCTCGCCGGCGGGTATCTGGCGATCACACTGGTCCCGATCCTCACGGAACATCACGCCTCGGGTGACGACGAGGGCCTCAACCAGAGCTTCACGGCGGTGTTCCGGGCGGTCGGCATCTTTGCGCTGGCGTTGCTGACGGCCGGGCTGGTCTTCACCCGTCCACTCGTGGAGTTCGTCTTCAGCCAGTTGGGTGGGCCGGTGATCGATCGCCTGGTGCCGCTCACACGTGTCGCCATCGGCCTTCAGACCTTCTTCCTGCTGGGAGCGCTGTTCACGGCGGCCCAGTACGCCGAGCGGCGCTTCACGATCCCGGCCCTCGGTCCTCTGTTCTACAACAGCGGCATCATCTTTGGCGGCCTGTTCGCCGCCGTCGTTGCCGGCGGAGCCGACGCCCATGTGGTTCCTCGTGGGCGGGCTCATCGGGGCGGCGATCGGTAGCTTCGGGCTCCAGTGGTGGGGAGCGCACCGCCTCGGGATCCGGCTGGTCCGGGGGGTGCCGAGGAGCCACCCGGCGACCGGCAGGTACCTGAAGCTGGCGATCCCGCTGATGGTCGGGCAGACGGTCGTTGCGCTCGATGAGCAGTGGCCCCGACTGTTCGGTCAGCTCGCCGAGGAAGGGACGACGGCGGGATTGAACTTCGCCCGCAGGCTCAACATGCTTCCTGTCGGGGTCATCGCCCAGGCCGCTGGTGTTGCAAGCTTCCCGTTCATGGCGCGGCTGTTCTCGGAGAAACGCCTCGACGAGATGCGAGACACCGTCACTGTCTCGCTGCGAAGTGCGATCGCAGTGGGCGCCCTGGCAACCGGTCTCATCATCCCGACACGAGAACCCATCGTTCGCGTCATCTATCAGTGGGGCGAGTTCAGTTCGGCCGACACCGACGTCGTCGCGTCATTCCTGCTGCTCTTCTCGCTGTCGATCCCGTTCTGGGTGATGCACCAGATCACGACCCGTGCCTTCTACGCCCAGCGGCGGATGTGGCTCCCGGTTGCGATCGGCACCGTCACGACCGTCGTGGTGGTTCCGCTCCTCTTCGTGCTCACCGATCGGTATGGCGGCGAAGGCATCGCCGCCGGATCGACGATCGGCGTCGTGCTCTATGCCATCGCCATCACCGTTGCGTGGCTCCGTGAGGGGCCTCGTCACGAGGCAGTCGGGTTCGGGTTCTTTCTCGGCAAGGTGACGACCGCGACCGTGATTGCCGGATCGATCGCCGTGTTGACCCTCGTGGTCCTCGAAGATCTGCTGCCCGCTGCGGCAGCCGGCCTGGTTGCGGCGACCCTCGGAGGCATCGGCTATCTCGGACTCGCCCGCCTGTTCGCCATCGACGAGGTCTGGGACGTCGTCGACCGTGTGTCGAGACGATTCAGGAGATGAAGCGAGGTCGCCCTACCTGCACGAGTGCTGGTTCACTCCGACCCGGACCAGCCGTTCCGCGCCTGCAGGTGATCTTCGGGCTCTCTGTGATGCGACGCGGGCGAGGCAAGCCTCGCCCCTACCCAACGACGGTGGTCCGGCAGTGGCTGTCGTAGAGACGAACGAGTTGTAGGCCTCTCCCGGACTCATCACGACCCGTGTGGGCCTCGTCAGTCCGAAAGCAACTCACATTCGGGCAGGGCATCGACTCTGCGGTCGAACCAGTCGAAGCAGATGCGAGCAGTTGCATCGACTCTTCGACGATCAACCTCGCCGGATTCGACCTTCGACAAGGCGATTTCAACGGCCGCTCCTTCCATCGTGAGAGGCCGATCTGATATGAACACCACCACGAGCCCAGCTTGCGAAGCAGCGGTTGGCGCTTCCCCGGGTACCTCGAGGCGAAGGGCATCCAGCCCATGCAGATGCTGGGAGTATTCGTCTCTCCCGATGTCAACTCCCGGGCGGATGCCGGCTTGACCGTCTATCAGCAGGAAGCTGACATTGTCTCCCAGCGGCTCCCCGCTGGGAGACAGGAGTCGTACTGAATGAACGGCAATCGGTTCGTCTCCCATGTTCGTCAGATCCACCGCTCCCCACAGAACCTCCTCGTCCGGAACTGCCGGAACGGACACGCTGATCCCGCTCGCGCCAATGCTCACCTCCGGTGCGTCATCGCCTGCGCCGCAGCCGCCGAGCGCTGCGAAGAGAAGCATGAGTGTCGACAACAGCAGGAGAGAGCCTCTGTGACCACTCACATCCACGAGAGCTTCGGTCTCGGCGTGGATGTCAGTCAGCTCCAGCCCGTCAACTCTCGACGACCGTGGTCCAGCCGTGGGTGTCGGCGGTGCGCCCGAGCTGCACATCGGTGAGCGCCTGACGGAGCTCCAGGGTCGTGGCTCCGACTTCGCCTGATCCAAAGGGGATCTCTTCACCGTCGACGATCATCGAGCCGACGCCGCCCAGGACCGCGGCAGTCCCCGACAGCGCAGCCTCACCCTCCTCGGCCCACTCGATCATCTCGTTGACCGTGAAGTCGCGCTCCTCGACGCTGTAGCCCGCCTCGCGGGCGAGCTCGAGAACCGAGTCACGAGTGACCCCATGAAGGAACGACGAGTCGAGTGCCTTCGTCAGGATGTGCTTGTCGCGCAGAAGCAGGAAGTTCGACGCCCCGGTCTCCTGGACGTCACCATCAGGAGCGAAGAGCACTTGGTCGATGCCGAGTTCGGCCTTGGCATCGAGCGTGATGCCGAGCGCCATCGCATAGTTGGCACCGGTCTTCACCGACCCGAACGCCGGCGTGCTTCTGGGTTGCACCGTCTCGACTTTGACCTTGAGCGGCCTGATCCCACCCTTGAAGTAGTCGCCGACCGGGCTCGGCAGCACATAGAGCAGCGCCGTCTTCGACGGGGCGGCGGCTGCGCCGATGTTGGCCTCGGTTCCGATGAGTGTCGGCCGCAGGTAGAGCGATCCGGGTGCTGCAGGCACACGATGAAGGTTGGCGGCGACGACGTCGGTGATCATCTTCGAGAGCATGTCTGCGTCGGGAACGGGCAGCCGGAGCACTCCGGCAGACTTCTGCATCCGCTCGACGTGTCGTTGGAGCCGAAAGATGCGGACCACGTTGTCGTCGCCCCGGTGCGCCTTGAGACCCTCGAAACAGGCGCTGCCGTAGTGAAGGACGTGTGTGGCGGGGTGGAACGAGAACGGTTCGATCGGCCCCAGATTCGGGGTCTCCCAA
>CBDTYK010000024.1:0-8356 GCA_965364595.1 uncultured bacterium | reverse complement strand
GTGGATCGGCAGCCTCGGCCTCCCGACCACGTTCTTCGTGGCGCCCGGCGGCGAGATCGTGTCGACGGTCTTCGGGATCATCGATGAGCGGAGCCTCGCGCTGGAGATCGACGAACTGCTCAGCCGCTGATGGAGTTCACGCTGCTCGGAGCGGCGTTGACCGGTGCGATCGGTCTGTGGCTCGGTCTCCGACTCCCCGGGGTTCGTTCAAGATCAGAGGTGCTCGACCGACCGTGGGATGTGCTCGTCGGGGCGGCTGCCATCGGTGTCTTCTCGGGCCGGTTGGTCGAAATGGTCATGGCAGGCGTGAACCCGCTGACCAACCCCTTCGATGTCATCCTCGTGCGGGGCGGCGTGGACACGGTGGCCGCCTCGATCGCTGCAGTTGCGACGCTCGCGTGGGTGTTCCGCTCCGATCTCACCGCGCTCGACGTCGTGGCACCGGCCACCCTGATGGGCCTTGCGGGTTGGCATGCCGGATGCCTCTGGACCGGATCGTGTCTCGGTGCCGCCACCGGGGGTGACTGGGGCTTCACATTGCCGGGCAGCGAGGTCGGAAGGCATCCAACCGAGCTGTACGCGGCAATCGCGCTGATCGTCTTCGCGTTCGTGGTGTCTCGGCCGCGCACGCCGTTCGTGGCGACAGGGCTCGCACTCGCTGCTGCCGGCGCAGTTCGGGCTGCGACTCAGCCGATCCGACCCTCGCTCACCGGCGGGCCGATGTGGGCATACCTCACCGCAGTCGCAGTCGGATTCGCCATCGCGCTCGCCGGGCGTCGATGGGAGCGCCGTTCGGTCAGCTCCGAGCGCTGACCGTCGCCGTCTTGGGCAGCGTGACGGCGACGCGACCACCGGGCCCGTCCTCGATGGCGATCCCACCGCCGTGGGCGGTGACGATGCCCTTGGCGATGGCCAACCCGAGGCCTGCGCCGCCTGCTCGCGAGGGGTCGGCAGTCACGAACCGGTCGAATGCCGACTCTCGCACCGACGGGGCGAAGCCGGGTCCTTCGTCGATCACGCGCAGGACGGCGCTGTCGGCCTCGGTTGTGACATCGACTGTGACGACGCCACCCTCCGGGGAGTAGCGGACGGCATTGTCGATGAGATTCCTCACGACCCGGCTGATCGCCAGCCCGTCCGCATCGACTTCGGTCGAACGGTCGGCTGTGGTCCGGATCGAGACTCCATGACGCGAGGCGAATGCGGTGGCCGCCTCCACTGCACCGTCGGCCAGTTCGATCAGGTCGATCGGCTCGGGTGTCAGTTCGAGTCGGCCGGCCTCCAGCTTCGAGAGAAGGAAGAGATCGTCGACGAGGCGGGCGAGGTGCTCGGTGTCGTTGGCGATGCCACGCAGGTACTGCTGGGGATCACTGGCGAGCCCATCCTCGAGCGCTTCGATGGAGGCCTGCATCGAAGCCAGTGGTGATCGAAGGTCGTGACCGACGGAGGCGAGGAAGATGCGACGCTCCTCCTCAGCCGCTTCCAGCCGGTCGGCCATCTCGTCGACGGCGGTGGCCGCCAGGCCGAGCTCGTCTCTTCGCTCCACCCCTGTGCGAGCGGTGAGATCGCCGGCTGCGATCTTCCTGGCGGTTGCACCGAGTCGATCGAGGTCGGCCCCCATGGAGCTCCCGATGGCCACTGCAAGGGAGACGCCGAGCGCCGTCCCGAGGGCGAGGGCGAGCAACACGAGATTGCGGTCGTGGTCGGAGAGGAACATCGTCTGGGCGGCGAGCAGCACCGTGACACCGGTCACGACACCGACACCGATGCTCGCCACCTGTACCGCCACCTGGAGTGAGCCGTAGCGCATACGACGCCCCACCACGAACATGAGCACGGTGAGTGCGGCGGTTGCCCCGTAGATCGAACCCAGCACCACTCGTTCCTCTGCGCTCGGCTGCATCGCCGTCTCGGTCACCACCAGGCCGAGCACGACGAGGCCGATTGCGACGGTGATCAACCGTCTCATGGTTCGAAGCGGTAGCCGACTCCCCAGACGGTCGTCAGCCATCTGGGCTCCTTCGGGTCGGCTTCGATCTTGGTGCGGATGCGACGGATGTGGACGGTGACGGTTGCCGGATCCTGCCACTCGGATGAGGAATCCCACACCTGCTCGAGCAGCTGGTTCCGGCTGAACACCTGCCGTGGATGAGAAGCCAGATAGAAGAGCAGGTCGAACTCCTTGGCAGTCAGGTCGACCGGCTTCCCCTCCACGATCACCTCACGTGTGGCGTGGTCGAGGCGGATGCCGCCGTACTCGAACGAGGTGGACTCCGGAGCCTGAACGGCACCCGAACGGCGGAGGACGGAGCGTACGCGCGCCACCAGCTCACGCGGCGAGAACGGCTTCGTCACGTAGTCGTCGGCGCCGAGTTCGAGTCCGAGGATCTTGTCGGTCTCCTCGGATCGGCTGGTCAGCAGGATCACCGGCGTGTCGCCCCCTTGTCTGAGGTCGGCGAGCAGATCCAGCCCGGACTCGGCCGGCAGCATCACATCGAGGATCACCAGGTCCGGGTCGAGCCCATCGAGCTGGGCGCGCGCCGCTTCCACGCTCGCAACGTCTGTCACTCGGAATCCGTCACGCTCGAGATAGGCGACGACGACCTCACGCACTCTGGGCTCGTCGTCGACAACCAACACACGCTGAGATCTGGCCATCGATCGTCAATCTAGGGCTTGGTCGCTCGATTCCTCGCGGTCTCGGACTCGAGTTTCGAGTGAGTTCATGGGCCTCGTCCGACCGTAGACTTTCCCTCACCGTGAACTCCCCACTTGTCTCACTTCGAGATGTCGGCGTCCGATTCGGCCCGACACCGGTTCTGACCGGAATCGACCTCGACCTCGATCACGGCGAGGCGATCGGGGTGACCGGTCCCAACGGTGCTGGGAAGTCGACGTTGCTCAGCGTGATCTCGACCCTCCTCTCGCCCAGCGAAGGATCGGTCGCGTTGTTCGGTGGTCCGGTGAAGAGACGTGACCTCCCGCAGGTCAGACGCAACATCGGCATGTCGGCCCACGAGCCCGGCCTCTACCCCGAGTTGACGCTGTTGGAGAACCTGGAGTTGGTCGAACGCGTCGCAGGTCAGGTGGCCATGTCTGCAATGCAAGCGCTGGAAGTGGTCGGACTCGCAGGGGCGGCACAACGCCGCTCGAGCGCGGCGTCCGCCGGGATGCAGCGAAGGACCGATCTCGCACGCCTGATCATGACCAGGCCGCAGTTGATCCTCCTCGACGAGGCCCATGCCGGCCTCGACGCCGCCGCCCGGGACATCGTCGACCGGCTGATCCATCGGACGTGCGACGCCGGCGGAGGGGCAGTGGTGGTCTCCCACGACCGCTCGGTACTCGCTCGCTCGCTCGAGCGAATCGTCGAAGTCCGGGCCGGAGCGGTCACGTGAGCGGACGCAGCGGTTTCTGGACGCAGGCCTTCGCCATCGCCAGGCGGGATCTGATGATCGAGTCACGGGGCGGCGAGGTGTTCGGTGTCGTCCTGCCGTTCGCAGCGGTGGCGGTCTTCGTCGTGCCGCTCGCCACGGACGCATTGGCCACCCGGTTGGACCAACTCGCATTCCCGGTGTTCTGGCTGGTCGGGTTGCTGTTCGGCATGCAGGTGGCGCTTCGACAAACCGGGACCGAGACGCTGATCCAGCGACGAACGCTCGCACTGCTCGGGATCGATCCTGCAGCGCGCTTCGCAGGACGAAGCCTCGCAGCCGGGCTGCTCACGACCGTCGTGATGGTCGTCATCGCACCGCTGGTCGTGCTGTTCTACGACCCTCGGGACATTCCGGCGCTCGGACCGTCGTTGCTTGCCGTCGTCGGGTTCTCCGTCGGGCTCTCGATGCTGTCGACGCTCGCAGGAGACGTGACGGTCGGCCTGCGCACTCGTTCGAGCCTCGCCCCGCTCATCGTCGCCCCCATCTCCGTCCCGCTGCTGATCGGGGCGAGTCAGGTGCTGGAATCGTTGATTCTGGACCGCAGTACCATGGCGCCAGCATTGCTGCTCACCGTCACAGTGCTGTCACTCGCCGTGACGGGGGTACTGACCGCTCCAGCGTTGGAGGATGCCACCACATGAACAAACGCATGGTTCTGCCCACGCTCTCGGCCGCAGCGATCGTCTACGCCTTGTGGCTCGCGCTCGACTCGTCGCCGGACGTGTTCCAGGGCGATTTCGTCCGCATCATGTACGTGCACGTGCCTTCGTCGTGGCTGGCGTTCCTCGCCTTCGGGGTCACCGCTCTCGGTTCCGCGTTGTGGCTGTGGCGGAGAACGATCGTGTGGGACAGGATCGCCGAAGCGTCCGCCGAGATCGGCGTCGTCTTCACCGGCCTGTCGATCCTGACCGGAGCGATCTGGGGAGAGCCGGTTTGGGGGACCTACTGGGACTGGGGTGATGCACGAATGGCGTCGACAGCGTTGATGCTGTTCGTCTACCTCGGCTATCTCGCGCTCCGCCGCGCGACACCCGATCCCGTTGCGCGAGCCAAGCGGTCGTCGATCCTCGGCCTGATCGCAGTGGTTCAGGTCCCCCTGGTGTACTTCTCGGTCAGTTTCTGGCGCACCCTCCATCAGGGGCTGACAGTCCGCCCCGACGGGATCCAGATGGACGGGTCGATGGTTGCCGCTCTGTTGGGCGGGCTGGCTGCATTCACGCTGTTGTACCTGTCGCTCATGGTCGAGCGAGTTCGTCTCGCCCGAATCGAGGACGAGAACGCGCTGTCGGAGAGCGTCACCGCGGGCACGGCGGTCACGGCGCCCGATCTGGACGGGATCTCATGAGCGACCCGTTCGTCCTCGGCTCGTACATCGCCACCTACGGGCTCATCGCCGTCTACGCGATCTCCCTGGCCGTGAGGATTCGCCGGGCGAAGCGCGGGAGCTGACGTGCGAAACGCCAAGTTCGTGGTGCCCGCCCTTCTCGGGATCGTCGTTGCGACGTTCTTCCTCGTTCAGTCCGCCAGTGGCGACTTCGAGTACTACCGGTACACCTCCGAGGTCGATCGCACCCAGTTCACCGACGGCGTGAGGTTCCGGCTCGCAGGCAAGGTCGTCCCGGGCACGATCAACGAGACCGTCGAAGCGTCGCTCTTTCAGATCTCCGACGGGCTCGAGACCGTGGATGTGCGGCTTCTCAACACACCACCCCCGCTGTTCGACGCCGAGGTCGAAGTGCTGTTGGAAGGCGCGTTCCAGGGCGACGTGTTCGTCGCGGACGACGCCGTGATCCGTCACGAGGCCGAATACGAGGCACCGCCAGCCGGCACCGACGTGGAGAACTGAGTGTTCTCACTCTTGGGGACCCTCGCGATCCTGGTCGGTGTCGGCTCGGCCGCAGCCCTGCTCTATCAATCGGTGCGGGCGGCGCGTTCGGACGAAGCCGCCGAGCAGACGGACCTCCGTCCGATGTCCGTCGCGCTGCTCGGGTCCGGGATCGCAGCCATGGTCGTGCTCGAGCTGGCCCTCATCTTCGACGATTTCACCGTCTCGTATGTGGCCGACAACCACTCGGTGACGACGCCGTTCCCATTCAACATCGCAACGGCGTGGGCGGCGCTCGAGGGCTCGATCGTCCTGTGGTGTCTGGTTCTCAGCGGCTTCACCTGGTTCGTGTTCCGGAGCCAGGAACGGACCCGCGATCGCCTCGGCGCAGGCGCACTGGCGGTCATGGCCCTCGTGGCGCTGTTCTTCTTCTCACTGATGATCACCGTCTCGAACCCGTTCGAGACCTGCGTCGAGGCGGGCGCTCGCAGCTGCGTCACATCGAGCCCGGTCCCTCTGGTGGGAGCCGACGCCCCCGCTGACGGCAACGGTCCGAACGCGCTGCTCCAGAACCACATCCTCATGGCTGCCCACCCGCCGCTTCTGTACGTGGGCTACATCGGCCTGACGGTCCCGTTCGCCTTCGCCATGTCGGCGCTGGCGATCGGCGTGCCCGGCCCGGAATGGCTCCGGCGATCGAAACGCTGGACGACGATCGCCTGGTCGTTCCTGACGCTCGGGATCGTCCTCGGCGGCTGGTGGGCATACGAGGTGCTCTCCTGGGGTGGCTACTGGGCGTGGGACCCGGTCGAGAACGCCTCGTTCATGCCGTGGCTGCTTGCGACGGCATTCATCCACTCGGCCACGGTGCAACAACGTCGGAGCATGCTCCAGAGCTGGAACTTCGTCCTCGTGATCGGCGCCTTCGCCCTGACGATCCTCGGCACCTTCCTCACCCGCTCCGGCACGATCGTCTCGGTCCATTCGTTCACACAATCGGCGATCGGCCCGGTGCTGCTCGGCTTCCTGGCGTTCATCCTGGTCGGGTCGTTCACCCTGTTCGCCATCCGGGCGCCCGCCGTGGCCCAGCCCTCACGGATGGATTCGCTCTCGAGCCGCGAGGGCTCGCTGCTGTACAACAACCTGGTGCTCACCGTCTACGCCTTCGTGGTGCTGGTGGGGACGATCTACCCGATGGTCCTGGAGGCGTTCAATGGCGATCTGGTCCGAGTCGGCCCGCCGTTCTACAACCGTCTCGCGGTCCCGATCTCCTTTGCGTTGTTGCTGGGAATGGGCATCGGTCCGGTGATGCCGTGGCGCGTCGCAAGGCCGGAGCTGGTGTGGCGTCGGATCCATCTTCCGATCCAGATCGCATTGGCCGCCGGCGCTGCGGTCATCATCTTCACAACCGAGGTGAGCCTGGTCGTCCTCACGATCATCCTCGCCGTGTTCCTCATCGCAGTCTCGGCCCGTCATCTGCTGTCACAGGCGTCCCATGCGGCGACGATCAAGGCCTCGTCGACGGGCGCCGAGGTCCGGAGGATGTTCCGAGCCGATCCCGGCTACTGGGGCGGCCAGGTGAGTCATGCAGGCGTGGCACTGATCGCCATGGGGATCGCCGCTGCGTCTCTGCTCGCGTCCAACACCCAGGTGACGATGGCGCCGGGCGACAGCGTCGAGTTCGCCGGCTACACCCTGACCTACGAGACCCCGTTCACTCGCACCGAGCCGCAACGCACCGTGTCCGGAGCGACGATCGTCGTCGAACGTGACGGCGAGTTCGTGAGAGAGCTCCAGCCCAGACAGAACGTCTACCCGAACTTCGCGCAGCCGGTCGGGACACCGGAGATCCACTCGACGCTCGGCGGCGATCTGTATGTGACGCTTCGACGGCTGACGTCCGAAGGGATCGTCGTCGACCTCGACACGTCGCCGATGATGTGGATGGTGTGGCTCGGCGGGTTGGTCACCACGGCCGGAGGGTTCATCTCGGCCCGCGCCCGTTCGGTGAGGACCAGGACCGAGGCGGCCGCCGGTGTCTGACCGCCTCCGATCGGCCCTGTCGGGCCTGGTGACCCTGCTCCTGTTGGTGTTCGTGGTCGTGTCGCTCGGCACCGCGGAGCCCCTGGAACAGGATCGGGCGAAAGAGATCGGGTCGCTGGTGCGCTGCCCGGTGTGCAACGGCGAGTCGATCGCCGAGTCGCCCGCTCCCCTCGCCCAGGCGATGATGGACGTCGTCCGGGAGGGCATCGACGACGGCCTCTCGAACGAGCAGATCATCGATGGACTGCTCGTGTCCTACACCGACTCGCAGCGCCTCGATCCCGAGATCTCCGGATCGACCCTGGCGCTGTGGCTGATTCCCGGCGCCGCCCTGGTGATCGGAGCGATCCTGATCGCAGGCGAGATCCGACGGCGGCCGGGCACCGTCGAACCCTCCACTGGCTCGCCGGTCGGCGCTGCCGAACAGACATGACGTCTGTGACACGCCGCCGGCTCGAAGAGGCCGCCGACCAGGCACGGCGGGACCTCGCCGAGCTCGACGAGCAACAGTCCACGGGAGAGATCGACGAGGAGACCGGGCGGCTGCTCCGTGCCCGGTATTTGAAGGACCTCGAGGCGGCGCAGCAGGGCCTGTCGGAGATCGTGGACGAGCCGACGGTGACTCGATCCAGAGGTCGGATGCTGGCCGGCGCTGGCGTGATCGCGATCGGCGTCGCCGTCGCCGTGGGCCTGGTCGGGAACTTCATCCAGACACCCGACGACGCGACGTTGACCGGAATCGCGTCGAACCCGGAGTTCGATCCGGAGAACTTCTCCAACGAGACGCTCGAGGCGACGCTGCTGTCGTTCGAGGGCAATCCCGAGGCGATCTCCCAAACGATGCCGATGCGATTCCGCCTCGCTGAGCGGTACTTCGAATCTCAGGAGTTCGACAGGGCGTTCGGGCACTACCGGCGGATCATCGAGAGCGATCCCGAACCCGATCTCGCCTCCGCCGCGCTCACCCGGGTGGCGTGGATCGTCTGGGTGGGCAACGGTCTGACAGACCTCGCACTCCAGACCGTCGATCAGGCCCTGGCGGCGGCCCCCG
>CBDTYK010000023.1:0-8574 GCA_965364595.1 uncultured bacterium | reverse complement strand
GCTCCGCAGAACAGCGCGGATGACGGTGAATCGCTCCGCAGAACAGCGCGGATGACGGTGAATCGCTCCGCAGAACAGCGCGGATGAGGGGTGTGTCCCCCCGGAGCGCCAGCGACGGGGGGAAGGGACCCGCTTGCGCGTAGGGGGGCCTCCGACTCCACGGAGACCGGCGGTCGGCGAGATTCCGAGTCGCCTCCCGAAGGCCGGGCTCAGTCGGGATAGATCCGGAAGAACTCGGAAACGACCTCCGAGGATGCGGCCATCGAGTCATCGTCCCAATCGGTGCGACGGCGGATCGACACCGTGTTGGACATCACGTATACGTAGTCGACCTCGGGATCTGCCTCGAAGAGACGAACTGCGAGTCGGGCAGGGAAGGTGTCGACCTGACCGGCGGTCTGTTTCCCGGTGAACGACTCGCCGTCCTGCCCGGTGATGCTTCGGTCCGTGTCGACCACCAGCACGCGGCCAACCGGCGTCACCTTCTTGATCTCGATCGTCTGACCCATATCGCTCCTCGTTCGGGGGGATCGTAACCGCTCCGACAGGCGACCCGTTCAGCGCTAGAACCCGCCGACCTCGGGACTGGAACGCGACGTCTTCTGGCTGCGAGCGCCGCGATCTCGCTCACCGATCACGTGGATCTTGAGGAGATTGGTCGATGCCTGCTGGTTCGGCGGGATGCCGGCGACCATCACGACTGCTTCTCCCCGCTCGCAGATGCCTTCCTTCTCCAGGAACTTCTCCGCCGCAGCGAGCATGACATCGGTGTAGTCCCGACGACCGAACGGGTAGGCCCGCACCCCCCGGTACAGCGCCATGCGGGCCCTGGTCTTGGGCACGGCGGTGAACGCGATGATGCGCGAATTCGGCCTGTACTTGGACAGGAGGCGGGCGGTGTTCCCGGACTCGGTGAACGCAACGATCGTGTCGATGTCGAGATTGTTGGCCGTCTCGACGGCTGCACCCGCGATCGCTGACGCCAGTTGCTCCTCGGTGTCGGCATCGATGAACTGGATGCCGATGTGGGGCCTCGTCGAAATGGCCTTCTCGACTTCGGCACAGATTCGTCCCATCGTGCGCACGCTCTCGAACGGGAACTCACCTGCAGCCGTCTCGGCGGACAGCATGACGGCATCGGTTCCTGTGAACACGGCGTTGGCGACGTCGGTCGCCTCCGCCCTCGTCGGTCGCGGCGAGTGCGTCATCGACTCGAGCATCTCGGTGGCAGTGATGCTGATCAGACCGGCGGCGTTGGTGCGGGTGAGAATGTCGGCCTGAACGAGCGGAATACGCTCGAGCGGAAGCTGAACGCCGAGGTCGCCTCGAGCGACCATCGCACCGGCCGCCTCGGAGAGGATGTCGTCGAGGTTCTCGTATGCCGCCGCCAGCTCGATCTTGGCGATCACAGGTGTTCCCGCTGCGAGATCACGGATCTCACGGATGTCGGCGCCCGTCCGCACGAAGCTGGCGGCTATGTAATCGACCTCCAGCTCGCGCCCGAACTCCAGATCGCGACGATCCTTCTCGGTGATGGCCGGCACCCGGAGATTCGTCTCGGGGAAGGCGACCCCCTTTCCGTCCTTGAGTTCTCCGCCCTGCTCCACGGTGGCGCGCAGTCGATCACCCATCACTTCGTCGACGATCAGCCGAATCAGACCGTCGGCGAGGATGATCCGCTCCCCAACTTCGACGTCCTCGAGGAGATACTCGTAGTCGATGAACACGGCGTCGGAGTGGGGCGCCTCGAGGCGGCCCGGGAGGAGATCGATCACCTGGTCGTTGTCGAGGTGTACGGAGCCGCCGGGGAACGAGCCCACGCGCAGTTTCGGACCCTGGATGTCCTGCAGGACGGCCACGACACGGCCCTCCTGTTCTGCCGCCTCGCGGACCCATTTCGCAAAGGATCGATGCAGGTCGTAGTCGCCGTGGCTGAAGTTGAGCCGTGCAACGTCGATCCCACTTCGGATCAGCTCCCTGATTCGTTGCGGATCAGCGACAGCTGGACCCAGCGTGGCGACGATCTTGGTGAGGCGCTCCATGGGCAGAACCCTACCGGTGTTGTGCCAGGACGAAGGTGTTCGGATCGGCGCAGGTTTGAGGTCGCAGGTGTGTCAGGTCACGGAGAACGGATTCGTCGGGCTTGAAACCTGAAACCTGGGAAGCGGAAAGCCGGCTACCCCGCTCCACCGTTCGATGGCACGAACACCTGCGTTCCGAAGACCTCCTGATTGGCCCGTTCGACTGCGGCGCGCCCCTCCGACGAGACCAACCACTCGACGAACCGCACCGCACCGGCGGAGTCGCTCGAGGCGACACTCATCGCTCGATAGGGGTTCTCCAACAAGGGATCGATCACGCCGGTGTCGACGAGGTCCAGCCGCTCTGTGGAGAGGAACGTGCCGAGCTCGGCAAGAACGAAGGCTGATCGCTCCGATGCGACCTGGAGCGTCAGTCCCATGCCCTGCCCGGTGCTGAGATACCAGTCTTGTGCGGGACCGTCGACTCCCGCGGCGTTCCAGATTCCTGCTTCTACGAGAGCGGTGCCGGACCCGTCCTCCCGACCGACGAACGGCCCTCCGAATGATGCGATCTCACGGAACGCCCCGACCGCACCTTCCGCAGTGAGTGCGACGCCCGGGGGGCCTGCGATCACGAACCTGGAGGCGAATATGGTCTCGCTGCGCGACGCGAGCCCGTCCGCCTCGAACTCGGCCTCCAGATCGGGGGAATGGGTGATCGTCACGTCGACAGAACCGCTGCGAGCCAACGCCAGTACCCGGGCGGTGGCTTCGCCCAGGACATCCACATCGATCCCCGTCTGCTCGACGAAGTCCTGGGTGACGGCCTCGATGAACCCCGGATCGACCAAGGTCGTACCCGCGGCGACGAGCACCGTCTCGGAGCTTCCACATGCCGTGAGGAGCAGGAGCATTGCGGACACGAAAGCCCTTCTCACTGCGCCACCACCCTCACGGACGATGCCTTGACCACCGCCACCACGTCACCTCCGACGGCCAGTCCGAGTTCGTCCACCGAGCCGGGCGTCACGAGCGCTCTCAGCGGGACTCCGATGTCCACGATGACGTCGGTCAGCCGGCCAACTGGCTCCATGTCTCGAATCACTCCCGACCAACGATTCCGGGCGGAGCCACCCGATGGCGCCCTCTCCGGATCGAGAACCGTCACGGTCTCGGCGGGAATGAGCACTCGTACCGCCATGCCGGTTTCGGCGTCTCCCGTTCCAACCATCTGTACCGGGCCCGAGCTGACCGTCACGGTGGCACTGCCGGCGGCTACGACCTCACCTTCGTAGACGTTGGTGACACCGATCGCCCGCGCGACAGCTTCCGAGACCGGGTGGGCCATCACCGTCTCGACCGTGCCCTGCTGAACGACACGCCCATCGATCATGATCGCCAGGCGATCTCCCAGTGTGACGACCTGCTCGAGTTCGTGGGTGACGACCACGGCGGTGCGTCCACGCAGCGCATGGCGGATGGTGGCTGCGATCGCGGGACGCTCGGCCAGGTCGACAGCGGCCAGCGGCTCGTCGAGCAGGACGATGTCGTCCGATCTCGCCAGGGTCCGGGCCAACCCGAGGCGCGCTTTTTCGCCTCCGCTGGCCACCCGGGCTGGTTGAGCGAGGAACTCACCGAGCCCGAATCGGCGGGCGTACTGTCCGGCCAGCCCGCACTCTTCATCGGTGAGCCCGAGACCGAGGTTGGTGCCGGCAAGCCCTCGGAAGAGGTAGGGCTGCTGCGGCAGGTAAGCGACGTCCTCCAATTCGGCGACGAGCTCGCGCAACAGTGTCGTCTTGCCGGCGCCGTTCGGCCCGAACACGACGGAAGTCACACGTGGCGTCAACTCGAATCCCGCGCGGGTCATCGGAAACCCCGCATCCGGTTGAGCGACACGTTGACGACCAGAGAGATGACGAGCAGGATGATGCCGGCGCCGAGTGCCGGACCGAACCTGGCTTGTCGCGACTCCTGGACGATCAAGGTCGTGAGCACCCGTGTCTCGCCAGAGATGTTGCCGCCAACGATCAACACGGCGCCCACTTCCGAGACCACCCGGCCGAATGCTGCGACGGCGGCGCCGACCACGCCTGGCCAGACCTCGATCAACGCAAGACGAGCTCGATCGAAGCCACCCAGCCGGAGCGCGTCCAACTGTTCCAGCGCGGCAGCGGGCAGTGACTCGATCGCGGTTGCGGTGAGACCGGCAACGATCGGGAGGGCAAGCAAGAACTGGGCGATCACCATCGCCGTCGGCGTGAACGTCAGACGCAGGGAGCCGAGCGGTCCAGAGCGCCAGAGGATGAGCAGAAGCGCCAGACCGACGATGACTGGCGGCAGGCCCATGCCGACGTCGACAGCGACCCGAACGGCACTCCGACCACGGAATCGGCCGAGTCCGAGCATGGCACCGATCGGCACACCCGCCGCGAGACTGGCGGCACTCGCCAGCCCGCTGACGAAGAGCGTCAGCCCGACGACTTCGATCAGTTCGGGGTCGGACAACGAGGCGAAGGCGTCGGAGATCGCATCGAGGATCAGCTCCACAGGAACCGCCGAACAGACATCGGCGCGAGGCTAGCCACGGGCACCGTCTCAGCCGCTCGGGTGCAATCCATCAACGACCTGGTCGGCGGCCTCGAGGTCGGCAACGTCTATCAGGCCCCGGTCGACGGCGACAACGTGTGCGCCGGCCGCCTTCGCAGCCCTCGTGCCCGATGGAGAGTCCTCCAGGACCATCCCCCGCCGTGGTGGCACACCGATCCGTGCAAACGCCTCCAAGTAGATGTCAGGAGCCGGTTTCGGGCGAGCTACCTCGCTGGCCGTCACCGAGACATCGAAGAAGGAATCGAGCCCGGTGGCGGCCAAGACGGCGTCGAGGCGCCAGCGAGCGCTGTTTGTTCCGATCGCAACCGGCAGATCGATCGACTTGCGAAGCGTCACGGCGTCCTCGAAGACTTGGAGTTCGCCTGCCCTCGCGAGAAACGCCTCACGGGCGAGATCGTCCAACCTGTCGACATCGGTCCCGAGACGGGGCGCCCAGGCCTCGGCGACCATGCGGTCGGTCGTGCCGATGGACGTCTGGAACTCTTCTTCGGTGAGATGGTGCCCGTGCGTCCCGATCGCGTCCTGCCACGCCCGGAATGACACCGGCTCGGAGTCGACGAGGACACCATCGCAGTCGAAAACGACCGCTTCGATCTCTCGACCGAAGAGGATCAGGACAACTTCTCTCTGAGCAGGCTGTTGACCGCCTTGGGATCGGCCTTTCCCTGAGTGGCTCTCATCACTTGGCCGACGAGGAATCCGACCACCTTCTGCTCGCCGTTGCGGTATCGCTCGACGGCGTCTGCATTCTCGGCCAGTACGGAGTCGACGGCTGATTCGATCGCCCCGGCGTCGGTCATCTGGAGCAGATCCCGGGATTCGGCGACGTGACGTGCTCCGCCCTCGCCGCGCAGGATCCCGTCGAGGACCTCCTTGGCAGCCGATGTCGACAGCTCATTCGCGTCGATCATGCCGATCATGTCTGCGATCGCAGAAGCCTCGACGGCGAACTCGTCCACGTCTTCCCGGCGCATCCAAGCGACCACCTCGCCTGTGATCCAGTTGCCTGCCGACCGAGGCTCGGCGCCCGCGGCGACGGTCTCCTCGAACAGCCGCCGCAGCATGCCGTCCGCCGAACTGAGCGCTCCCGCGGTCTGTCGATCGACACCGAGATCGACGTATCGAGCGGCGCGTTGATGCGGTAGCTCGGGCAGTGTCGCTCGGATCTCTTCACGCCACGCCGGTGTGACGACGAGCGGCACCAGGTCGGGTTCGGTGAAGTACCGGTAGTCGGAACTGCCCTCCTTGGTCCGCATGGAGCTGGTCACACCAGCCTCCTCGTCCCAGTGCCTGGTCTCCTGCACGATCTCGCCGCCGGCCTCGAGTTCTGCGATCTGGCGCTTGATCTCGAAATCGACCGCCTTCTCGAGTGACCGGAACGAGTTCATGTTCTTGATCTCGACCTTGGTGCCGAAGGGTGCGTCGGGTCCGGGTCGGACCGAGATGTTGGCATCGAAGCGGATCGAACCCTCCTCCAACTTGGCATCCGACACATCGAGCTCGGCGATGACTTCTCGCAGCGTCTGCGCGTACGCTCGCGCTTGCGTCGCCGAACGGATGTCCGGTCGCGACACGACCTCGACGAGCGGCACCCCGGCGCGGTTGAAATCCAACAGCGTCTCGGTTGCGGCGTGGATTCTTCCCCCGTCACCCAGGTGCAGCGACTTGCCGGTGTCCTCCTCCTGGTGTGCTCGCTCGATGCCGATGCGCACGGTCTCACCGTCGACGTCGATGTCGAGCCACCCGTCGTGACACACGGGCAGATCGAACTGGGAGATCTGGTAGTTCTTGGGAAGATCGGCGTAGAAGTAGTTCTTGCGATGGAAGACCGACCACTCTGCGATGTCGCAGTTGAGCGCCAACCCGATCTTGGTGATCCATTCGATGGCCCGCCCGTTCGTGACCGGGAGAGCTCCGGGCAAGGCCAGACAGGTCGGACAGACGTTGGTGTTGGGGTCATCGCCGAAGCTGACGGCACACCCGCAGAACATCTTCGACTGGGTGGCCAGCTCGACGTGCACCTCGATCCCGATCACGGGCTCCCATGTCGTCGGGTCGCTCATGCCAGCTCCTCGAGCATCGTTGGACGCGCATCGAACCCGGAAAGGCGCTCGATCTCCTTCGCCACGCCGAACATCACCGGCTCGCCCATCGCGGGAGCCATCACCTGGACACCGATCGGCAGGCCCTGGGGGTCGAGGCCGACCGGCACCGAGATCCCGGGGTCGCCGGAGAGATTTGACGGAATCGTGCAGACATCGGACAGGTACATGGCGAGCGGGTCCGACTTGGCATCGAACGGGAACGCCACCGTGGGCGAGGTCGGCGACATCAGGACGTCGACCTTCTCGTACGCGGCCGCGAACTCGGTGCGGAGGACGGTGCGAGCCTTGTGCGCTTGACCATAGAACGCGTCGTAGTAGCCGGCGGACAGTGCGTAGGTCCCGAGCAGGATCCGGCGGATCACCTCGGGCCCGAAGCCCTCGGCCCTCGTCCTTGCCATCATCTCTTCGGTCGTCTCACCGTCGACCCGCAGGCCGTATCTCATCCCGTCGAAGCGAGCGAGATTGGCCGAGCACTCCGCCGGGGCGATCAGGTAATACGCCGAGAGCGCCAGCTCGACGGTCGGGAGCGAGACCTCCATGATCTCCGCGCCGGCATCGCTCAGCTGGTCCAGGGTGCGTGAGAGCGCCTCGGTGACGGCGGGTTCGTATCCTTCACCGGCGAACTCGGTCACGACGCCGATCCGCTTCCCCGACACGCCGCCGTCCATCTCGGACCGAAGGTCGGGGTATTCGCCGGCCCATGAGGTGGCATCGAGCGGATCATGTCCCGTGATGCCCTCGAGCAGCGCAACTGCGTCGTCGACGGTCCGTGTGATCGGACCGATCTGATCGAGCGAGCTGGCGAAGGCGATCAGGCCATACCGGCTGACGGTCCCATAGGTCGGCTTCATCCCGACTACACCGCACAGGCTCCCCGGCTGGCGGATCGAGCCTCCGGTATCTGAGCCGAGCGCCCCGAGGGCTGAGCCTGCCGCGACGGCGGCGGCGCTGCCGCCCGAGGAGCCGCCGGGCACCCGCCCCGGGTCCCAGGGATTGCGCGTAGGCCCATATGCGCTGTTCTCGGTGGACGAGCCCATTGCGAACTCATCGAGATTCGCCTTGCCGACCAGGACGGCTCCGGCGTCCCGCAGCTTGGTCACAACCGTGGCGTCGTAAGGGGGGCGGTATCCGGCGAGGATCTGCGATGCGGCGGTGGTCTCGACGCCACGCTGGCACATGTTGTCCTTCAGCGCGATCGGGATCCCGTGGAGCGCGCCTCGATCCTCGCCTGCGGCGAGTTCGGCGTCGGCAGCCCGAGCGGCGTCGAGGGCGGCGCCCCGGTCGATCGTGAGGTAGGCGTGGATCTCCGCTTCGGTCATCGAAGCCCGTTCGAGCACGGCTTCGGTGAGGTCGACCGAGCTGTGGTCGCCTGCCCGGAGTCCGGCGGCTGCATCCGCGATGGTGAGATCGGAGAGGCCCATCACATCACTCCTGGCCCATTGCCGGCGGCGCCGCGAAATACCCGTCGCGGGCCTCGGGCGCCATGGAGAGCACCTCGTCGCGATCGAGCGAGCCGGTCACCACATCGTCACGGAATGCGTTGACGAACCCGAGCGGATGATTGGAGGGCTCCACACCCTCGGTGTCGAGCGATTGGACCCTGGCCGCGTGCTCGAGGATCGCTGAGAGTTGGGAGCGCAGGGTCTCGAGTCGGTCGGCGGGAAGATCGAGCCGGGCGAGTCGCGCGACATGGGCGATGTCGATGTCGATGGGCATCGGCGGAAGTGTAGAGGGGGCCACCGAGCGCTCCTCCGAGCGCATCGCCCGACGCGACGTAGGCTCGTTCGATGCGGATCGGGATCGGAGTCGTGGCGGTGGCCGCGCTGGTGGCAGCGGCGTTG
>CBDTYK010000022.1:0-8626 GCA_965364595.1 uncultured bacterium | reverse complement strand
CACGACATCCGTTGGCCCGGCTTGGTGAGGAACTCCCACGCCGTCTGCCGTGCCACCGTCGTGTCGACCGAGAGGTCGAGGATCGTCTCGCCCGGTTCGACGCGGACCCTGACCCGCTCTTCCTCCTCCTGCCACCGGCGCTCGAGGTCGTGCACCCAGACCGGCACGTCGCCGATCTCGTCGTAGGTCTCGGTGTGATCGAACATGCCGAGCGGGAGCGGGTCCAGACCGCTGGCATCCATGCACGCAGCGCTGATCAGCGCGTACGCCTCCACACCGAACCGCTCGACCACCTGGTTCTTCCCGAGCCGGTGGACCACGATCGCATCGACTCCGAGCAGCTCCCTCCGTCCGGCCACCTCCTGGATCAGGGCGGGTCCGTGGTGGACGATGAACTTGAGATCGAGATCGGGGATCCGAAGACAGGCGTTGCACGGACACGAGGTCGACTGGCGAATGTCTCGCCGTCGGCGCCGGAACCCGAAGTAACAGCCCTCGATGGTGTCCATCAGCATCGACCCGTCCAGGTCCTCTCCCGACGCGTACATGAAAGCGGCGTCTCCTTCGACTCGCGACAGCCGGAAGTTGGGTTTGAGCGCCGACACGATCACGTCGAGGAGATCGGTCAGCACATCGATTGAATGCTCCAACTCCACGCGGGCGAGATAACGGGTGTACCCGGAGATGTCCGCGATCAGAAAGCACGTCGGCTGCGCGGTCGGGAGCACGATTCCTCTCGGGTCTGGCGTTGCGCCGAGCATACGGTGCGGACCGCCTCGGCGTGCCACCAGACGGGGACGATTGCCCCTGTCGACGCGAGGCCCACAGTCCGACAGTGAGTGCGGAGGAGCAGATGAGCATGAACTCTGGCATCGCGCAGGCACCACGACTCGGCATACAGATCGGAGCAACGACCGCGCCGGCGGAGTTGGGCCGGATCGCAGCCCTCGCTGAACGTCTCGGCTACGGCGAGATGTGGCTCGCGGAGGACTACTTCGAGCTCGGGGGCATCGCGTCGGTTGCGATCGCGCTCGACGCAACCGAGTCGATACCGGTGGGGCTCGGGGTGGTGGCGGCCGGCGCCCGTCATCCAGCAGTCACAGCAATGGAGTTCGCCACACTGGCGGGCGCCCATCCCGGCCGACTGATGGCAGGGCTGGGACACGGATCGCCCGGTTGGGTCGACCAGATGGGTTTGCGAGTCGAATCCCCGATCGGGCTGCTCCGTGAGGCGACCACAACGATCCGCTCGCTGCTCGACGCCGAGGAGGTCAGCCACACTGGCGCGAACTTCGTCTTCGACCGGATCCAGCTCGAACACCCACCCGCAGAGCGGGTGCCGCTCTACTACGGCGTGACGGGGCCGGCCTCGTTGCGGCTGTCGGGTGAGCTCGCAGACGGGACGCTCCTCGGGTGGTTCTCCTCACCCGGCTACGTCCGGTGGGCTCGTGAGAAGATCGAGGAAGGTCGGGAGCGGGGCGGGGTGTCGCGCCCGCACCAACTGGCTGTGCTCTGCCTGCTGTCGATGTCCGAAGCGGACCCAGCCAGTGCGCAAGAGGAGCTGGCGGGCTGGGCGTCGCCGATGCTTTCCGGCATGCTGTCGTCCCCGCTCTTCGACGAGGCGATCACCGGGACGGGCGTCCCCGACCCGAACCTCGCCGGTTTCGTTGCCTCCGGCTCTCTGGGTCAGTGCGGCGAGATGGTCGAACGTCTCCTCGGAGCGGGTGCCGACCGGGTGGTGCTCGTCCCGAATCCCGCCGGTCGACTCTCCACCGAAGCGATGATCGAACAGATTCAGTCGGCCGCTGCGCTCATTCCGGCGCCGGCACGACACCGTCAGTAGCTCAGGCCGACTGCCGCGTTCATCGGACGGACCCGGCGACACGGAGCAGCACGTCGAGCTCCACCTCCGCGCTCGCAACCAGATGGAACCGGTCGCTGGACGCCCACACGACGACGGCGGGCTCGCGACCGTCGACATCGTCTGGTGGCACCTCGGGACCGAGTTCGTATGCGCGACCTGGACCGCCGGGTAGTTGCACCTCGATCGGGCCACGTCCGTACGAGGTGTCGAACGCGAGCCGTCTCGCCTCCTCGGGTACGGTGCGCTGCTGGCTCACGACGAACCGGCCGTAGTGGAGTTCGACGCTCCGTTGATCTGGCGGGACCTCCCGCCTCCGATGGTCCACCACGAACACAGCAATCGAATCGATCTCGCAGCCATCGGTGAACGCCGGAACGGACGGGCGGAACGTCAGCAGCGCCTCGGCTGCATCGATCGACTCCACGGCTGCGAAGTGCGGGTCGCGCATATCCGCTGAGACGCTAGCGCACGGTCAGTGGCCGATTCTTCTCATCGAGCCCAACCGGGAAGCACCCATGCTGTCCAACATCTCCCCATCACGGGATTCGTCTCTCGGCCCTGTCGTCGGCTGGCGACGATGAACCCGCCGATCCGCCGCATCCCGCATGTGAGCAGACCATGATGGTGGCATGTCAGCTACTCCCGCCCTCCTCGAGCTGCTGAGCGCAGTTCCGGTGTTCGCCCATCTTCCGAGCACAGCATTGGAGCAGGTGGCGGCCATGGCGAAGGACATCACGCATCCCGGAGGCCACATCGTGGTCCGCGAGGGTGCGGGCGCCCACGCGCTCCACCTCATCGTCTCAGGCGAGGCCGCAGTGTCTGTCGGCGGCGCTGAGGTCGCAATCCTGGGGCCGGGCGATCACTTCGGCGAGATTGCGCTGTTGGCCGGTGGCACCAGGACGGCGAGCGTCACGGCCGCCAGCGAACTGCGGGTCCTGGCGGTCGACGCCGTGTCGTTCCTGCGGCTCGTGAGATCGGACCCGACACTCGCCGATACGCTCCCACCTGCAATTGGAGCGAGGCTGCGGGAACTCGACGACACGCAGCGCGACTGATCCTCGACCGCCTCCGCTCGTCTCGCTGAACCGCCTCGTACAGGCACCGTCTGATCATTCCATCCCGCCACCGTGCCCGACGGCGGCTTCGATCCTTCTCCCCACGCACGCCGCGCCGAGTGGCACTCCGACCGTGATGAGGGGCCATTCGTCCCTGTTTGCGGGCGCTGCGACTTGCCAGGTTGGAACGACGGACAACGAGGAAGAGGCGCATGACCACCACGCGAGACGAGGGCGCGGCCACCGACGAGCTCCATCCGTCCGGGGACGACCGGTTCGCGCTCGTCGACAAGCACCTCAAACGAGTGCGGTACGAACAGGACCAGCTGATCGAGACGCTCCACGTCGCCCAGGACGTGTTCGGTTTTCTGTCCGAGGACGTGCTGCTCTATGTCGCCCGTGCCCTCATGCTGCCCCCATCCATGGTGTACGGCGTCGCGACCTTCTATCAGCTGTTCACCTTCGACGCCCCGGGCGATCACGCCTGCACGGTGTGCACGGGGACTGCTTGCTACGTCAAGGGCGCAGACGACATCGTCGCTTCGGTCGGCGAAGCCCACAGCGTTGCCGCCGGAGCCACGTCGGAGGACGGTCGCCTCACCCTGAAGACGGCTCGCTGTCTCGGCTCCTGTGGTCTGGCGCCGGTGGTCGTCCTCGACGGTGCGGTACACGGTCGTCTCGACGCAACCGAGGTGCTCGCACTCGTTCAACAGGCCCTCGCAGAGGAGGAGGCCGACTGATGGCGACCCCGATCGATCTCCACGAAGTCGCCGAACGAGAGCTCGAAGCACGCAGCCGCTACCCGTGGCGGCTCAAGGCGTGCGCATCGACCGCCTGTCTGTCGGCGGGGGCCGGCGCAACCATGACGGCCATGGAGAACGCCGTCGAAGCGAACGACCTCGCCCTCGACGTCCAGCTCATCCCGACCGGCTGCATGGGGTTGTGCAGCCGTGGTCCGCTTGTCCGCTTGCTGCAGCGAGGCGGCGACGAGACGATGTATCAGGACGTCAGTCCCGAAGTCGGTGCGGACATCATCCGCCGCCACATCCGGGACGGGCAGGTCGTGGACGACAGTGTGCTCGACGAGCACATCCCGTTCTTCGACAGCCAACAGCGGGTCGTTCTCGCCAACGGTGGCATCATCAACCCCGACCGCATCGAGTCGTATGTTGCACACGGCGGGTACTCGGCGTTGCACAAAGCACTCACCTCCCTGACCCCCGAAGACGTCCTCGAACAGGTCCGCATCTCGGGAATCCGCGGCCGAGGCGGGGCCGGCTACCCCACCGGCAACAAGTGGTCGCTGCTCGCGGCCGCCCCGGGTGACGAGAAGTATCTCGTCGCCAACGGCGACGAAGGCGACCCCGGCGCCTACATGGACCGGACCGTCATGGAGGACGACCCCCATCGCCTGCTCGAAGGCATGGCGATCGCCGCCTACGCCACCGGCGCCTCCAAGGCGTTCATCTATGTCCGGGCGGAGTACCCGAGAGCCGTGGAACGGCTCGATCGAGCGATCCGGGTCGCGCGCCGCAACCGACTCCTGGGACGCAAGATCCTCGACACCGGCTTCGACCTCGAGATCACCGTCCGGATCGGCGCCGGCGCGTTCGTCTGTGGAGAAGAGACTGCGCTGATGGCGTCGATCGAGGGCAAACGGGGCACCCCGCGGCTTCGCCCGCCTTACCCCACCGAACACGGCCTGTGGGGTGCCCCGACGATGATCAACAACGTCGAAACACTGGCGAACATCCCCGCCATCGTCACCAAAGGCGGCGAGTGGTTCGCCTCGATCGGCACACCCAACAGCACCGGCACCAAGGTGTTCGCCCTCGCCGGCGACCTCGTCAACATCGGGCTGATCGAAGTCCCGATGGGGACGACGCTGCGACACATCGTCGAGGACATCGGCGGCGGCATCCCGAACGGCAAGTCGTTCAAGGCGGCCCAGACGGGTGGACCGTCCGGCGGATGCATCCCGGCCGATCACCTCGACACGCCGGTCGACTACGACAGCCTCCGCCAGCTCGGCTCGATCATGGGCTCGGGCGGGCTCATCGTGATGGACGAGGACGTTCAGATGCCGGACGTCGCCAAGTTCTTCATGGAGTTCTGCATGGACGAGAGCTGCGGGAAGTGCACGCCCTGTCGGGCAGGCACGGTGCAGATGCACGGTCTGCTCGACAAGATCACCGGAGGCCACGGCACGGCACGGGACCTGAGAGACCTCGAGCACCTGTGCCGAGTGGTGCGCGACACATCGTTGTGCGGGCTCGGGCAGAGCGCCCCGAACCCGGTGGTGAGCACCCTCCACTACTTCCGGGACGAATACGAAGCGCTCCTCACGGATCGGGAGGTCGTCGATGCCTGAGAGACGCCAAACAGTAGAAATGAGCTTCGATGGCGTCGAGATCGAGGCCTACGCCGACGAGTCGGTTCTCCAGGCTGCCCGGCGCAACGACGTGTTCATCCCCTCGCTGTGCTTCCTCGAAGGGCTCTCGGTGTGGGGTGGGTGTCGCATCTGCGTGGTCGAGGTCGCCGAGGACCACCGCCTGCGCCCCGCATGCGCCACGCCGGTCGCCGCCGACATGGAAGTGCTGGTCGACACCCCGCGGCTGCGGGCGTATCGCAAGTCGATCCTCGAGCTGCTGTTCGCAGAAGGGAACCACATCTGCGCCGTCTGTGTCTCCAATGGCAACTGTGAGCTGCAGGACATGGCGGTGGCCTGTGGGATGGACCACGTTCGCTACGACGAACAGGACCCGCATCGTGCGGTCGACGCCAGCCATCCCAAGTACGTGTTCGATCCGAACCGCTGCATTCTCTGTACCCGGTGTGTCCGGGTGTGCGACGAGATCGAGGGCGCCCACGTCTGGGACATCTCCGAGCGCGGCGCTTCGGCCGAGCTGGTCACCGAGTTGCACAAGCCCTGGGGTGAGGCGATGTCCTGCACCTGGTGTGGCAAGTGCGTGGCGGTCTGCCCGACCGGATCACTGTTCTATCAGGGCAGCGCGGTCGGCGAGATGAAGCACTCCGCCGACATGATCCGGATGCTCGCCTCCGCCCGTCAGCGACACGAATGGGTCGACCCGGAGGTGCCGGCATGAGCAAGCCACGGTTCGCCAGCGTCTGGCTGGGAGGGTGCTCGGGATGTCACATGTCGTTCCTCGACATGGACGAGTGGCTCTTCGAGCTGGCCGAGCTGGTCGACGTCGTCTACTCACCCATCGTCGACATCAAGGAGTTCCCCACCGATGTCGACATCACCCTCGTCGAGGGCGCCGTCGCCAACGAGGACAACGTCGAAGTGGCACGCATCGTCAGGGAGAACTCCCGGGTGGTGGCCTCCTTCGGCGACTGCGCCGTGTCCACCAACGTCACCGGGATGCGCAACCCGCTGGGCGAGCCCAGCGGCATCATCCAGAAGGTGTACGTCGAGGGACCCGACCGGGACGGAGTCGCCCCGGAGGCGGAGGGCATCGTCCCACCGCTGCTGCCCAGGGTGCTGCCGCTCCACAAGGTCATCTCCGTCGACTTCTACATGCCCGGCTGCCCGCCATCTTCCGCCGAAATCCAGCGGGCGATCGAGACACTGATATCCGACGACCTCAGACACGGGGTCGCAGAAGACATCCGGCGCGGATAGGAGAGACCATGCACGATCTCGTCGTCATCGACCCCGTGACCCGGATCGAAGGGCACGCCAAGATCACCATCGCCCTCGACGACGACGGCGGTGTCGCCGACGCACGCTTCCACGTCACCGAGTTCCGAGGCTTCGAGGAGTTCTGCAAGGGACGGCCGGTGTGGGAGATGCCCAGCCTGACTGCCCGCACCTGTGGGATCTGCCCCGTCAGCCACCTACTTGCGTCGGCCAAGACCGGCGACGCCATCATGGGCGTCACGATTCCGCCCACGGCGGTGAAGCTCCGGAGGATCGCCAATCTCGGTCAGATCATCCAGTCACACGCCCTGAGCTTCTTCCACCTCAGCGCGCCCGACCTGTTGCTCGGCATGGACGCCGACCCCGCGATCCGCAACGTGTTCGGTCTGATGGCGTCAGAACCCGAACTCGCCCGACGAGGCATCCGCCTGCGGAGCTTCGGCCAGTCGGTGATCGAGGCGATCGCAGGCCGCAAGGTCCACTCGCCGGGGATCGTGCCGGGAGGGATCGCCCACGCCATGACCGAAGAGACCCGTGCGACGCTCACCGAGGGACTCGTCGAAGCCCGGGAGACGGCCGCCGACGCAGTGACGCTATTCACCGGCATGCTCGACCAGTTCGAGCGAGAAGTCCGGGCCTTCGGGCAGTTCCCCAGCCTCCACATGGGACTCGCCAACGACTCCGGGATCTGGGAGCACTACGACGGTCACCTCAAGCTGGTGGACGCAGAGGGGAACGTCGTGGTCGACGGGCTCGCACCGTCGGAGTATCGAACCATCATCGGTGAGGCGGGGCGCAAGGACTCCTATCTCAAGTCTCCCTACTTCAAGCCACATGTGTCCGAGAGCGACGATCCGAACGCAGGCATCTATCGAGTCGGTCCGCTGGCGCGCCTCAACGTGTGCAAGACGATGGGCGTACCGGCTGCCGACGAAGCGCTCGCCGAGTATCGCGAACGCGCCGGCGGGGTCGCCAACTCGTCGTTCTTCTATCACTACGCACGACTGATCGAGATCCTGGCGGCCACCGAGCACATGGCGCTGCTCCTGGCCGACGACGACATCACCGACACCAAGGTGCGGGCGACAGCGGGGATCAACCAGTTGCACGCCGTCGGCGCGTCGGAGGCCCCCCGGGGCACCCTGTTCCACGAGTACACGGTGGACGACACCGGGATCCTCACGAACGTGAACATGATCATCGCGACCGGGCAGAACAACCTGGCGATGAACGCCACCGTCCTCCAGATCGCCCGTGAGTGGATCGACGGTCCGACGATTCCCGAGCCGATCCTCAACCGGGTCGAGGCGGGGATCCGAGCATTCGACCCGTGTCTGAGCTGCTCGACACACGCCATCGGGCAGATGCCGCTGGTGATCGAGCTGGTGGGCTCGGACGGTGAGATGGTCTGTCAGATGCGGCGTGACTGACCTGTTGGTCATCGGCTACGGCAACGACCTGCGCTCAGACGACGGCGCAGGTCGCGCCGTAGCCGAGATGGTCTCCGATCTCGATCTCCCCGGAGTCCAAGTCCGGACGATGTCACAGCTCACACCCGAGCTGAGCCTCGAGATCAGCGGACGAGCCACGGTCATCTTCGTCGATGCCGACGTCGATGCGACCGAGTTGACCGTTCGACAGGTCACGGCCGGCCCGCCGGGCGACGGGGCGATGACCCACCACGGCGATCCCGCCACGCTGCTGTCGCTCACCGCGAACGTCGGCCCACTCCCCGACGAGGCGTTCGTCATTTCGATCCCGGCGTCGAACCTCGAGATGGGGTTCGCCTTCTCTCAGCGAACGGAACATGCGATCGGCGAAGCGGTCGACATGATCGCGGCCATGGCACTGGAGCCGACCACCGACCGGCCCTGACCCAGAGACGACAGTCCCGTCCGCCATCTGAGCCCGACACTGAACTGTTGGGTCACAGTGAGAGCCGTCGTGTCACACTCGGCGCCGAGGAGAGGAACACCAATGACGGACTCGACACCGCCTGGGGTGGCAGGGCACATACTCCCCGGTGGCGAGCGAAGGCGGGGG
>CBDTYK010000021.1:0-8644 GCA_965364595.1 uncultured bacterium | reverse complement strand
GTCGATCGAGAGGGTGGCGGTGTCCTGCTCGTCTTCGGCCACCGTGGTCGTTGTCTCTGGGGCCCCGGCGTACTCGGCGGCGCGCAGAGCGGTACGGGCTGCGTCCATGGCAACGTCGCCGCCGCCGATGACCACAACTCGCTCGCCGACCTCGACTTCGAAGCCGCGATTCATGTTGATGAGGAACTCGATCGCCTTGAAGACGCCATCCGCCTCGTTGCCTTCGATGTCGATGCCGCGTCCGAGCGTCGCCCCGATCCCGATGAACAGCGCGTCGTGGCGTTGTCGAAGATCGTCGAAGGTGACGTCGTGTCCGAGCCGCGTGTTGTAGTGGACGTCGACACCCAGGTCGATGATGGCGTCGATGTCACCCTGGAGGACGGAGCGGTCGAGCCGGTACTCGGGGATCCCGAGCCACATCGCACCACCGAGACGGTCCGTCGCCTCGTACACGGAGACTTGGTATCCCCAACGAGCGAGATCGTGTGCGCACGCAAGGCCGGCCGGGCCGCCGCGCGCCGTGCCGATGCTCTGGGACCTCGCAGTCTCCGGCGGCCGGGTGACCTTCTCCCAGGCTCGACCGTTGCCGGCTTCGGTCCCGAACTTCTCGGTCACGAACCGCTTGAGCGCGCGGATGGCGATCGGCCGATCGATCTGCCCGCGTCGGCAGGCCTCTTCGCACGGTGCGGCACAGACTCTTCCGCACACCGAGGCGAATGGGTTCGGCAGCCGAGCGGTGAGGTAGGCCAGTTCGTCGTTCCCATCGGCGATCGCCGCCACATACATCCCGGCGTTCGTGTTCACCGGGCAGGCCGCAAGACAGGGGATGTTCTCGTCGTAGAAGTGGAGCGTTTCCAGGCTCATATCCGGCGCTCGCGGTGGGTGTACCAGAGTCCCAGCAGGCCCACTGCGAGACCGCCCGTCCACAACCCGACTCCGATCACGTCCTGGATCGGTCGGTCGAGCCGTGAAACGGTCTCGGATTGGAGGACGATGGAGGGCACCACGACCGTTGCCACGACGAAGTACACGACGATGATGCCGGAGCGGAGCCACGCATCCAGCCACGGGACGTCCAGCCGGTCGATCGTCGAGACGATTCGGGGAGAGAGGACGAGGAGACCGGCGGCCGCGGCCAGCGCGAACGCCGCAGTGATCGCCATTCCGGACAACTCGGGCAGCGTCCCTGTCGCAACCGGCAGGGCAGCTGCGCCGTCGTCGCCGGGCGCTGCCGGGACGACGAACCCACCCTGGATGTAGGCGACGAGACCGTCGATCTCCTCGTCGGTGAGCGTGGAGAAGGCCGGCATCACGCCGTCGTAGTCGACCCCGTCGACGGTGAGCGCACCCTCTCGGCCATTGAGGATCGTGTCGATCAGGTAGGCGGTGTCCTGGACGGCCGGGTTGCCGTTGAGGGGCGGAAACGTTCCAGCGATTCCGGCCCCTCCGGCTTGATGACAGCCGGAGCACTGCGCGCTGTAGGTGTCGAAGCCGCGTTGGAGGAGCTCGGCATCGTCTCCGGTGTCCGACTCCTGAGCGGAGACACCGAGCGATCCGACCATGAGCACGAACAGGAAGGAGAGGACCGCGACAAACCGACCGAGACCACGTCCTCGACTGTGCATGGCTCTTCTCATCCCTCCGATCGGTCCCCGCCATGCTGGCGAGCGGCCGTCGATGGGGAGAAGGGACAAAATGCCCTGAAGCCAGGGCCGTTCGTCAGGTGCAACGGATGTGTTGCCCGGGTTGGATTGCCACGACGCCGAGAGGAGGGCCAGATGGATGAGCCGGTGACGGAGACACCGGGTGGCGACCTAGACGAGACCGAGCACTTCAAGCCCACGGGAACCTTGTTCGTGCTGGCGATCTTCGTCGCGACCATCATCCTGCTCTGGGGATCGGTCTACGTGATCCTGCTCTCGAGGGGAGTCACGTCGTGACCGCTACTCCGACGGACGCGGAACCGCAGAAGGAGTCGATGGGAATCGACCCGTACGAGCGGAACTGGATCCGCTTCTCGATCGTCCTCCTCGGAGTCTTCCTCCTGGCGGTCACGGTTGCCGGTTTCGCAATGGGATTCCAGGTCCCGGGCGAGGAAGCTCGGGTCGACCCGTCGACCATCACCGAAACCGGCCCGTTCTCGAATCCCGGTCTCAGAGAAGTCGCCCCAGGTGAGTTCGAGGCGTACGTCGTCTCGAGGACCTTCAACTTCGACCCGGCGGAGATCGTCGTGCCACAGGGCGCCACGGTCACGATCTACGTCACCTCCCAGGACGTCCAACACGGGTTCAAGATCACCGACACGAACGTCAACATGCAGGTGGTGCCCGGGCAGGTCTCGAAGCTCACCTACACGTTCGACCGTATCGGTGAGTTCCCGTACATCTGTCACGAGTACTGCGGCATCGGACATGCCGCGATGTTCGGGCGGGTGAGAGTCGTCCCACCCAATGAGTTCGAGGAGGCAGGCGCATGACGATCTCGATCGAACGGCCGACCCGAGAGCTGACCGAGGCCGAGAAGCGGTTCGTCGGCTGGCACATGCTGGTGGCGATCATCGCCCTGCTCGTCGGATCGATCTTCGGGCCACTTCAGGCACTCCAGTATTCGAACGTCGACCTCTACCAATACATCGAACCGGTGATCCGGTCCTATTACCAGGGCCTGACGCTGCACGGTGTGCTCAACGCGCTCGTGTGGACCACCTTCTTCATCGTCGGGTTCACGACGTTGGTCGTGATCAAGGGACTGGGGCGGCCGCTGACACACCCCAAGGTCAACTGGGCAGGCTTCTGGGTGATGGTCACCGGTCTGATCATGACCGCCATCCCGATCCTGCTCAACGAGGCCACGGTGCTCTACACCTTCTACCCGCCGCTCCAGGCGAGCTGGGCCTTCTACCTTGGACTCACCCTCGTGGTCGTCGGATCGTGGATCGCAGGTGTCGGGTTCTTCCTCACCTACTGGGCGTGGCGGAAGGACAACCCCAACACCAGATCCCCGTTCATCGCCTTTGCGGGCGTGTTGAACATGGCGATGTGGCAGATCGCGACGCTCGGCGTCGCAGTCGAGATCCTCTCGATGTTGCTGCCCTGGTCGCTCGGGCTGATCGACGCCACCGACCCTGAGCTCGCCCGGACCTACTTCTGGTTCACCGGGCATCCGCTCGTGTACTTCTGGCTGCTTCCTGCCTACATCTCGTGGTACGGCATGCTGCCGAAGCAGGCTGGCGGCAAGCTGTTCAGCGACTCGCTGGCACGCCTGGCGTTCTGGCTGTTCCTCATCGTGTCGGTTCCGGTGGGCTTCCACCACCAGTTCGTCGATCCAGGTGTCCCCACCGGCTGGAAGTGGATCCACGCCACGCTGACCTACTCGGTGTTCTTCCCCTCGATGCTGACGGCGTTCACGGTGATCGCCTCGCTCGAGTACGCCGGCCGCAAGCGTGGTGGTACCGGGCTGGTCGGTTGGATCCGGGCGTTGCCTTGGAAGGACCCATCCGTTTCGGCTCAGCTTCTCGCCGGCATCCTGTTCCTCTTCGGAGGCATCTCGGGACTGACGAACGCCAGCTACAACCTGAACCTGATCATCCACAACACGGCGTGGGTGCCGGGTCACTTCCACTTGACCGTCGCCACGGCCGTGACCCTGTCGTTCATGGGAATCACGTACTGGCTGGTGCCGTACATCACCGGCAAGAAGCTGATCTCCCCGAGGCTGGCACAGGTCCAGGTCTGGTCGTGGTTCGTTGGCATGATCATCTTCTCGAACGCCATGCACGTGCTCGGTCTGCTCGGTGCCCCGCGCCGGACCCCGCTCGGTGATGCGCCATACGTGCCGGAGGAGTGGAGCGGACATCTCCTCCGGACCAGCATCGGCGGGGCGATCTTGCTGGTGTCCGTGCTGATCTACGGATGGGTCATGTACAAGACCGCCCGGGGCCCGAAGGTCGATCCCGAGGACGTCCCGGAGATCCCGATCGCCGAGTCCCTGCGCGATCCCCAGCTGACCCCGGTGTGGCTCGATCGCTTCAAGCCGTGGCTGATCGCAGCGGGCGTGTTGATCGTCGTGGCGTACGGTCCCCAGCTGTGGGACCAGATCACCGGCATGCAGCTCAACGCCCCTGGCTGGACGCCGTGGTGACCGGCGAGGGGCCGGCCCTGCAGTGAGTGCGGCAGGGGGTGGTTCCGACGAGGTTCGGTTCGGCTCCCTGCTGGCCGGCCTCGAGACGGCGACGAATCGGGTGGAGAGCCCGATTCGTCGCTTCGTCGGCTCGAACCGGCTCAACCCGCTGCCGCACGCAGGAACGATCAGCGTCTTCCTGCTGATCGTCGTCACGATCACCGGTCTCTACATCACGCTGTTCTTCGAATTCGGCTTCGAAGACTCCTACAGCTCCGTCGCTGCCATGGAAGATCACCCGATCCAGCGTGTGATGCGCAGCATCCATCGAGTGTCGAGTGCGATGCTCGTCGTGACGACCATCGTCCACGCTTGGAGGACGTTCGTCGCAAAGCGGTTCACATCGAGCCGACGCTTTCGATGGCTGACGGGGATGCTTGCGCTCGTCGTCGTGTGGCTGGCCGGTGTCACCGGATACTGGCTCATCTGGGACATCCGCGCTCAGGCGATCACCGAAACCCTCGTGGACCTCGTTGCTCCGGCGTTCGGCTCGCTGGCCGTGGCGACAGCGGTCCCCGGTGAGAGCGGCTGGATTCCCCTCTTCCTCATCTGGGTGGCTCATCTTGCGCTCACGGCCGCCGTCGGCTGGGCGCTCTGGCGGCACCTCCGAAAGGCCCGCTTCAACTGGCTGCCGCCGCACAGGTGGATGTGGGTGATGGGCGGGGCGCTCGTCGTGGCCGCCATTGCGTTCCCGTCGGGGATGCTCGACCAGGCAAACCCTGCGCTCGAACCCGGTTCGATGGTCCTCGATCCGTACGTCATGTTCCTGCTTCCGATCCTCGGATCGCAGTGGGGCCCTGCGCTGGCCTCGGCGGCGATCCTCTTGACCGTCGCGGTGTCGGCGCTTCCGTGGGCGGTCAAACGCGACGAGCCGCCCGTTGCTGTCATCTCCGAAACCGCCTGCACCGGATGTGAGCTCTGCGTGATCGACTGTCCGTATCTGGCGCTGTCGATGACACCGGACGGCTCTCTGGCGGTGGTGGATGCCGAGAGGTGTGTCGGATGCGGGATCTGTCTGGGGTCTTGCGCGTTCGGGGCGATCTCGGGTCTCGGAGACGTGTCGCTCTCGCACGAAGCCGAAGCCCCGGACTCTGCCGGTGGCGGAGAAGTCATCATCGTGTGCTCGCGGGAGCTGCGACTGGCACGCTTCCCGGCGGATGTCACCGTTCGAGAAGTGGAATGCACAGGTGCGGTGAGTCCGCTCACGATCGGTGAAGCGGCGAAGGCCGGCAGCAATGTGCATGTCGTCGGGTGTGCTCCGGGGGAGTGCTCCTATCGCACGGGAAACACGCTGGCCTCGCTGCGGATCACTGGTGAACGACAGCCGATGCTTCCGAGACGTTGGCGCTCGGATGTGACTCAGGACTGGACGGCGCCCGACGACTTGAAGGGCCTGCTCGAACATCCAGGCTCGCATGGTGAGCTCGAGTCGATGCCTGTCGGCCGGGCGCCCGCACTGCGGATGGGAGTCGTCGTGCTCGCGTCGGTCCTCCTGGTGGGAGCGACCAGCGCCAGCATCGGGTTCGACCCCGGCGCCGACCGTGCCACGGTGAGGGTGGTGGTGGATCATCGTGACGGTGCGGTGATCGGCGGTTTCGATCAGCCCACCTCCGGAGCAGTGTCCGTGGTCTTCGAGCGCAACGGCCAGGCCGTCGAGACAGTGGATCTCGGGGCGGCGAGCCGATTCACCGAAGTGATCGACGTCGAGATCCCGACGGGTCGGTCCGATGTCACGGTCGAGTTGCTGACGTCTGACGACGGACTCCGGCTGTTCGAGGGTTCGGTCGATCTCGCAGCCGGTGATCGGCTCGTGGTCGAGGCCATCGATGTTCCGCCGTCCCCGGGCGCTCAGCTCGGGAGGGAGATCTTCGAGGGATCCGGCATGTCGGCTCAGGCGGGCTGTCAGATCTGCCACTCGCTCGAGCCCGGCCGCCGACTGGTCGGCCCGTCGCTCGCAGGCATCGCAGTCACGGCACAGAGCCGTGTCTCAGGCCAGTCGGCCGAGGAGTACCTGCGCGAGTCGATTCTCGATCCAGACGCATACATCGTCGAGGGTTACCGTTCCGGGCAGATGCTTCCGATCTACGAGGAACAGCTGTCCGAGGATGAAATCGATGCGCTGATTCGGTTCATGCTGACGCTCGAGGCTTCGCCATGAAGAGGCTGGTCTCGCTCGTGGCGCTCATCGCAATCGCCTCCTGTGGTGGAGAGGGCGGAGCCGGAGAGACGGGCGAAGAACTGTTCGCCTCACCGGTGCTCGGCGGGCAGGCTGGATGTGTGACGTGCCATTCACTCGAGCCCGACCGAGTCGTGGTCGGGCCATCCCTCGCCGGCGTCGGCGAGCGTGCCGCCACACGCGTCCCCGGTCAGTCGGCTCGCGAATACCTGCGAACATCGATCGTCATGCCGGACAGTCATGTGGTCGAGGGATTCGACTCTGGGCGGATGCCGTCGAACTGGGGTGCAGTGCTCACCGAAGCCGAGATCGCAGCGCTCGTCGACTACCTGGAGGACCTGTGAGCCATTCAGCCCGTCGGGATGATCTCCTCGGTTCCGACCCCGTCGGTTCCATCGACGAAACGCTCACCGACCAGCCACCCGTCGTCGGTGATGACGTACTCGGCCGTTCCGCTGCTCCCGGCGCGAGCTCCGACCGTGGCCTGCCACTCGACCTCGAGACGATCGCCCGTCTTGATGCCGGTCCCGCTCTGGATGGAGCCGGTGACGATCCACGACAGGACGAACTCATCGGGGTCCTGGGTCTCGCCGATGACGACGGTGCCCGAGTACTCGATTCCGAGCGGGTCGATGCCGTTGACGACGTACGTCCCCGCGAGGCCATCTCCCACGTCGACCTGGGATCCGGGAACGGTGCAGGCGGTGGCGAGAGTGGCGATCGAGAAGAGGGCAGCGAGCATACGAGCCATGCGGCGCCGGAGTCTATCGACGTGACCCTGCCCCGCTGGGCGAAGCGGACGCTCGTCGGGTTGGCGGTGGTGCTCGTCTCGGTGCTGGCGTTTGCCGTATTCGAGCCCATTCAGGTGCTGCCCCGAATCCGGCTCGCCCCCGGTTTCGCCATGATCGACCAGTCCGGTGCGAGTTTGACGAGCGAGGACGGCAGGGGAGCAGTCACGCTGTACACCTTCACGTACGGCGACTGTGATGAGGAGTGCGCAGCGACGAACGAGACGATGTCGGAGATCGCCGCTCGTGCCGCCGATGAAGTCGACATGGCGGCGATCGATCTCCGCCTCGTCACGGTGTCGTTCGATGCGGCGTCGGATGCCGACCGACTCGGAGAGCTGGCGGCGGCTTCAGGCGCCGATGGAGATCTGTGGCGCTGGGCGGCACTGGCGCCCGAGCACGTCGGAACGGTCGTCGGGTCCGGCTTTCGCGTGTATGTCGACGAGCAGACCGACGGTGGCTTCGAGTTCGATCAGACCTTCGTGCTGGTCGATGGTTGGGGTGTGATCAGAGGCGAGTACCAATACGCCACACTTGCGTCCGACGCGGATCGGATCCTTCGGCACATCGGTGTGCTCGAAGAGGAGATCCGCAACTCTCACGGCGTGGCGTCGTTCGCCTACGAGGCCGCCCACGTCTTCCTGTGTTACCCATGATCCGTCACTGAAAGGGCACCGACATGACAACGACCATCGAACGAAACGAGGACCCGGTCCGCCCTCCGAAGCGGCGGATGGGGCGTGCCGAGTGGCTGATGATTGCTGCCGTCGCCGTCATCGGCGTTGGACTCGGGGTCTTCCTCTTCCAGCCTCACACCTACGCCGGGACGGTCCTGCAGTCACCCCGGCCCGCCCCGTCGCTGGAGGGCTTGACGTTCTCGAACGGAGAGCCGGCCGACCTCGCCGTGTTCGACGGTGACATCGTGCTGATGTACTTCGGGTACACACATTGCCCCGACATCTGCCCGACCTCGATGGCGACGATCGCCCAGGCGAAGGACATGCTCGGCGATGACGCATCTCGAGTTCACGGGCTGCTGGTGACGGTCGATCCCGAGCGGGACACGGCCGAAGCGCTCAACCGGTATCTCGGAAGCTTCGACCGGTCCTTCTTGGGGGTCTACGGCCCCGCCGAAACCCTGTCGACCACGGCGATGCTGTACGGCATCCACTCCGAGGTGCACGACGAGGCCGAAGAGTTGGGATACACGGTGGACCACACCGGAACGATCATCGCCATCGGCCCGGACGGCCACGTCCGGGTGTTGTACTCCCACACCGTCGCCGCCGACGCCCTGTCCGCCGACCTGGCCGAACTGCTCGGCTAGGGGCCGGGTGTCCGTCTCGGTCTGATCCTCCGGTGGTGTTGTGTGTCCCCCCTTCGGGGGGACGGACCGCCCCGCCGCGTTCGTGGAGAGTCCCGTGATTCACTGGCGGATACCGGGTCATCGGGCGGTCAGGGGGGCAGCGCTGGTCCCTGTGGCACGATGCCCCCTTGGCTT
>CBDTYK010000020.1:0-8650 GCA_965364595.1 uncultured bacterium | reverse complement strand
CGGGCGACCGTTGCCAGTCTGCGGGCGGTTTGGTGGGTGACGTCGAGGCGGCCGACGATCCAGTCCTCAAGGGTGCGCATCCCGTCCCCGAGAGGGATCTGACGGCGATCCACTTCCCGCAACACTCGCATCTCGATCGATTTCAACTGTGACTCGGCGATACGGATCTGCTCGAGGAGCGAGTCGAGTTGATCCCCGGTGAGTTGTCCGATCTGGCTGGTGGAGAGGAGTTCCATCTCGGGTCAACCTATCGACCACCTATGACAAGAAATCGCCTGTCAGCACGAGCTGTATGAGGCCCCAGCGCAGGCGCGATCCGTCGCGTGTGTAATCAGCCGGTCAGCTCGTTGAACAGGATCACGGCGATCAGGCCGGCGATGATCGCAAGCACAGCGAACACGACCAACCGACCGGCCCCCTTTTCTCGAGTCACGAAGACCCCCATCAGCGCCAGCGACGGGGCCATCAAGAACGGAATCGAGAAGTCGAGGCTGTCAGGACGGAACAGGCCATACACCAGCAACACGACGTTCGCCAGGACGACGCCTCCAACGGTCCTCTTCGAAGACTCCGACGGTGGTTCGGTCACCCGCCGATCCTCCCTCCATCCAGGCGGCTGCACCAGGGCCGGAAGGCTCGCACGTTGACTGATCGCATCGCAGCCGCCATACTCACGACTCGATGAGCACAGCAACCGTCATCATCATTACCGACTAGGCACACACCACGACCGGTGTGCGCCTTCAGCCCTCTGCCATCGCAGGGGGTTTTTCAATGCTCGGAGAGCCGACATGACCACCGAACTCGAGATCTACGACACGACACTGCGAGACGGATCCCAGCAGGAGGGGATCTCGCTCACGGTCAACGACAAGCTGCGCATCGCCTCGTTGCTGGACGACCTCGGTGTCGGCTACATCGAGGGCGGGTGGCCGGGCGCGCTCCCCAAAGACGACGAGTTCTTCAAGCGAGCATGGACCGAGATCGACTTCAAGAACGCCACGCTCACCGCGTTCGGCTCGACCCGGCGGCCCCGTGTGACCGTCACCGAAGACCCCCAACTCGACGCACTGCTCGCCGCCGAGACCGAAGTGATCTGCATCGTCGGGAAGTCCTGGGACTACCACGTGCTCGAAGCGCTCCGCACAGACCTCGACGAGGGCATCAAGATGGTCGCCGAGTCCATCGAATACCTGAAGAAACACGATCGCCGGGTCTTCTTCGACGCCGAGCACTTCTTCGACGGCTACCACTCCAACCCCGAGTTCGCCCTCTCGGTCCTCCGAGCCGCCAAGGACGCGGGTGCCGAGCGCTTCGTGCTGTGCGACACCAACGGCGGCACGCTCCCCCACGTCGTCACCCGAGTCATCGACGAGGTGCGACGCGAAGTCGACGGCGACAACGTCGGCGTCCACTTCCACAACGATGCCGGATGCGCCGTTGCCTCCTCGCTCGCGTCGGTGGAGGCCGGTGTCCGACAGGTACAAGGCTGCATCAACGGATATGGCGAGCGGACCGGCAACGCCGATCTCTGCACCATCCTTCCCGACCTCGTTCTCAAGATGGATCGCCCGGTCCTGTCTTCCGAACAACTCGGGATGTTGTCCCCAATCAGCCACCACATCGCCGAGGTCGTCAACATCAACCTCGACCCACATCGCCCTTACGTCGGGGGTTCCGCCTTCACCCACAAGGCGGGTCTGCACACCTCGGCCCTGGCCAGACGGCCCGATGCCTACGAGCACACCGACCCCGGCCTGGTCGGCAACCACACCCGCATGCTGGTCTCCGAGCAGGCAGGTCGCGCATCGATCTTCAACAAGGCGCAGGAACTCGGTCTCGACATGGACGACGACCTCGCCCGTGAAGTGCTGTCCCAGGTGAAGGACCTCGAGCACGAGGGGTACCACTTCGAGGCGGCCGACGGATCGTTCGAGCTGCTGGTCCGCGCAGCGACAGGGTGGACCCAGGGATACTTCGAGCTCGAGTCGTTCCGGACATTCATCGAGCGCCGCGCCAACGAAGACGTCGTCGCCGAGGCGACGGTGAAACTCTGCGTCGCCGGTGAACGGGTGATCACACACGGTGAAGGGGTCGGACCGGTCCACGCGCTCGACCAGGCCCTGCGCTCTGCACTTCGTGGCCACTATCCGCAGGTCGAGGACCTCCGGCTGTCGGACTACCGGGTACGCGTGCTCGACTCGTCGGACGGCACCGGTGCACAGGTACGGGTGCTGATCGAGACCTCCGACCACGACGACTCCTGGGGCACGATCGGAGTCCACGAGAACGTGCTCGAAGCATCGTGGGATGCGTTGACGGAAGGGATCGTCGTCGGTCTTCTCAGGGCGGGCGTCGAGCCGGTCAGCGTCTGAGCAGGCGAGCGAACGGACCTTCCGGCGGGTCGATGCCCAGTTTCTCCAGCACGAACCTCGCCGGTGGGTTCGTGTAGACGTCGGTCCCGATCACGACGGTGGGAACGGTTTCGTTCCCGTTGTTCACCAACCGCACGAACTCCGCCGCCTCGGCGTCTTCCCAGATGTTGCGTCGCTCGTACTCCAGGCCGGCGTTGGACAGCCCACGATCCAACATCGCACAGAAGCCGCAACCGGGCCGCCAGTACACGGTGACGTCGGGGTGAGAGACTCGATCGGAATGGTCGGGCACGGTCCGACAATCTACCGATGCTGAAGAGCAAGGCAGCAAGCCGCGCTGCATCCGGGCCGCTCGAAGATTTCAGGCAATACGATGAGAAGCCCGATCGGCAGGAGACGCCCATGATCCGCATCACCCACTGGATCGACAACTCGCCGTTCGACGACCCGGCATCGCGAACCGCTCCGGTTTTCGACCCGGCCAGAGGAGAACAGACCACCGAAGTGCTGATGGCCTCGGAGGCAGATGTCGATCGGGCAGTGGCAGCGGCGCTGGCGGCGTTCCCCGGCTGGCGGGACACGCCCGTGACCGCACGTCAGCGGATCATGTTCCGGTATCGGGAACTGATCGACTCCCACCGACACGACATCGCCAAGCTGCTCACTGCCGAGCACGGCAAGACGATCGACGACGCGCTCGGTGAGGTCCAGCGCGGTCTCGAGGTCGTGGAGTTCGCCTGCGGCATCCCCCACCTCCTCAAGGGTGACTTCTCCGAACAGGTCTCGAGCGGCGTCGACACACTCACGATCCGCCAGCCCCTCGGCGTGGTGGCCGGGATCACCCCGTTCAACTTCCCGGCGATGGTTCCGATGTGGATGTTCCCGATGGCGATCGCCTGCGGCAACACGTTCGTGTTGAAACCGTCGGAGAAGGACCCGTCCCCATCGATGATGCTCGCCGAACTGTTCGAGGAGGCCGGGCTACCGGCAGGTGTGTTCAACGTGGTCCACGGGGACCGAGTCGCCGTCGAGCGGATGATCACCCACCCGGACATCGCAGCGTTGAGCTTCGTCGGCTCGACGCCAATCGCCCGGCACATCTACACCGCAGGTACGGCCACCGGGAAGCGAGTGCAGGCGCTCGGCGGAGCCAAGAACCACATGATCGTGCTTCCCGACGCCGACATGGACCTCGCTGCGGATGCAGCGGTCTCAGCCGGTTACGGCTCCGCCGGGGAGCGGTGCATGGCCATCTCGGTCGTGGTGACCGTCGGCGATGCCGGCGACCGGCTCATCGAGGCCGTCGATCGGCGCCTCGCCGAGCTCCGGGTCGGGCCCGGCTCGGCCGAAGGCGTACAGATGGGACCGCTCGTCACCGCAGATCATCGTGACCGGGTCAAGGGGTACATCGACGCCGGAGTCGACGAGGGAGCCGATCTCGTCGCCGACGGCCGGTCCCTCGTGATCGAAGGCCACGAGGGCGGCTTCTTCCTCGGCCCGACACTGTTCGACAACGTGACACCCGAGATGTCGATCTATCGGGACGAGATCTTCGGCCCGGTGCTGTCGGTGGTTCGCGTCGAGACGTACGCCGAAGCGATCCGATTGATCAACGAGAACCCGTATGGCAACGGGACCGCCGTGTTCACCAATGACGGAGGCGCCGCCCGGAAGTTCCAGAGCGAGATCGCGGTCGGGATGGTCGGCATCAACGTGCCGATCCCGGTACCGCTCAGCTTCTACAGCTTCGGCGGGTGGAAGAACTCGATCTTCGGAAGCCACGCCATCTACGGACCCGAAGGCATCCACTTCTACACACGTCAGAAGGTGGTCATAACACGGTGGCCCGATCCGATGCACCGAGGGGTGGATCTGGGGTTCCCGCAGCACGGATGAGGACTCCCGACCCTGTCGAAGCGCCCATTCCGGAGCGACGCTGTCGTTTGACGACATTGTCGCGCGGGTAAGTGCTTTTTGAGCACGACATCGAAAACCGAAAGAGGGAAGCAATGGCTACCAAACTCCTCCAGAAGTCTGCACACGTGGCAGTCGGACTTCCGATCAGCGCCGCCAAAGCGATGATGGAGAAGGCTCGTGAGGTGCGAAGCGAACTCTCCAAGTCGGGCGACAAGCTGAGCGCCGATTTGAACACTCGTTTCGAGCAATGGGTCGCCGAAGGCGAGAAGCTCGTGGATTCACTCATCAGCGCCGGCAGCGAGAACGTCGAGAAGGTCGTCGACCTCCGCCATCGCACCGAGGAACGGGCAGAGAAGGCCGCAGACAGCGTCAAGGCGCGGGCACAGAGCACAGCAACGAAGACAGCCGAAACGGCGCGTGCCGTGGGCAAAGGAATCACCGAGCCCCGAATCGACGTGACCGAGATCAACGGGATCGGACCCGCAACGGCGAAGAAGCTAGGAAAGGCGGGCGTCACGACGATCGCCGGTTTCCTCTCGCGCACCGAGAGCCAGAAAGACATCACCGCTCTCTCCGAGCAGACGGGTATCTCCGCCGACCAACTGAAAGAGTGGCAGGCGAAGGCCGACCTCACCCGGATCAAGGGAGTCGGCGCCGAGTATCAGCACCTGCTCGAAGCGGCAAGAATCGGAACCATCGACGCACTGGCATCGATGACCAAGCCAGAGCTCGAGAAGCGCCTCGCACACCTCGAGACTCTGGGATTCGACCACGTCCCATCCATCGAACTGGCACAGGACTGGATCGCCCAGGCCAAGAAGCTCTCCGGCTGACGTCGGGAGCTGAACCTCTCACAACTGAGCGACCCATTCGGGGGCGACCGCATGGTCGCCCCCGATTCGTCTCACTTCGATCCGACCATCAAGAGTTGTCTCCGACGTGCCACGGCCAGCCAGAAGAGCGAAGCGACGACGATCGGCGGGAGCTCATCCTCACACTCGAGGATCATGGTCCGCCCGAACAGATCGCGCAGCCCCAGCCGACCAACCTGTCGGCCGCCGGCCATGAGGATCATCCGAAACCCGATCCCGGCTCGCGCAAGCGAGAGTGAACGGCGACCCCAAGAGACCGTCATCTGACCACGGCCCTCCGGGGCCATCGTCAACGTCCGCTCATCCGCGCCGACACGCTGGACGGCCAGACCGAAGCCCTCGCGGGCAACCTCGTAGTCGATGCCCGCAACGTCGATCTCACCCGAGGACCGGAACGCCCGGTGCCGAAACGACGCAATGATCTTCTCGTCGACGTCGAAGCAATCGAACTCGAACGTGAAGAGTGATCGAGGGCGCGCAACGACGTTGAAGGCCGTGGGATCTGCGGAGTTCATCCGATATCCAGCCCGAGGAGCCTTCGGGTCATCCACGCCGTCGCTCCCCACAGCACATCGCCCTCGATATCGAAGAACCACACGGTCCGGCCCTGCCAGATCTCGTGCCGCCATCCCCCCGGATCGGCCAAGTCCGACACGAGGGGCGTGTAGATGCGATCGACCTCCCACGGGTCGGGCGTGATCAGCGGCTCCGGCTGTAGCCGGCCGACCACGGGAACGACCATGAGTGAGAAGGACACCGTGTCCACCGGCGGGAGAAACCCGAGCACATCGACGTCTTCCGGCCGAATCCCGACCTCCTCGTGCGTCTCGCGAAGCGCGGTCTCGACGGGCCCGTTGTCACCGGGATCCGGCCGCCCACCGGGGAACGCCAGATGCCCTGCATGGGTGGGCATCGTCATCGGCCGTTTCGTCAGGAGCAGCCGCAGCCTTCCCTGAGCGTCCTCGAACAGTGGAGCCAGAACGGCAGCCTTCGGCTCGCCGCCGGACGGCGGAGCATCGGTGACGTAGTTGAGCCGATCCCACATGACATCGCGATGGTACGGGTCTCACGCACTTTCGTTGCCGACGGAATCGAAGTGGCTCTTGGCTCTTGGCTTCTTGGTCTCATGTCGAGCTGGCATTCGATCACGCACGTCGCCGGGAGCTCGCCGACTCACGGCCAGGAGCCAGATGCCAAGAGCTGCGGGCGCCAGCACGCTCGTTCGACCTAGTCTGCCGGACGTATGAAGCCGCCGGATCGCATATACACGGAGCGTTTCGTCCTGAGACGGTTCGCGCGCAAGGACGCAGATGCCATCCTCGAGGCGGTCGAGGCGTCGCTCCCTGAGCTCGAGAAGTGGCTGCCCTGGGCGCACCCGCGATACGGCCGGGATGAAGCGATCGCATACATCCGGGACTCAGCGCAGTCGTGGAAGGAGGGCCGTGCGTATGACTTCGCCATCCGGTCCACGAACGATCCCGGTCGACATCTCGGCAACATGTCGATCTGGCACGTCTCGCGACTCGGCAAGGTCGGGGAGATCGGCTACTGGGTGCGCTCGGACGCCACCTCGGACGGAATCGCCACCGAGTCGGCGGCTGCGATGCTCGACCTCGGCTTCGGCACGCTCGGCATGCACAAGATCACCCTCAGGATCGCCGTCGGCAACGACGCATCCGACCGGGTCGCCGAGAAGCTCGGCTTCACCCGGGAAGGCGTCCTCCGAGAAGAGCTGAAAGTGAACGGCGCCTGGCTCGATCACACCCTCTACTCGCTGCTCGAACAGGAATACCGCTCATCTGTCCCCCCGAAGGAGGGACGGTCTGCCCTGTAGGGCAGCCAGGGGGGCGTCCTCCACAGACCGACACCAATCAGGACCGCGTGATCGGCCTCGCTGGAGTCAGCAGCCCCCTACCTCCAACCGCCGCGTCCACGGTGAGCGAGAAGCCGTGGGACCTGGGCGCGCATCGAGGTCGGGCGGTTGGCAGGAACCTTCCCCCACTTCGTGGGGGACACGCTCAACCGCCGGCGGCGGCGATGAGGACTCGGGTGGCTTCACCGAAGAAGGTGGAGATCGTCGGGAAGAAACCGACCACGACCGTCGCCACCGCAGCGATGCCGATCGCCAGCGACAGCGACCCGGACGGAACCACTTCACGCTCGGTGTAGTCCGCCAGCGGCTCGTCGAACCAGACGACCTTGATCACCCGTGCGTAGTAGTAGAACGCGATCACCGCGTTGACGGCTGCGATCACGGCCAGGACGGTGGCGCCGGTCGTCCCCGCCGTGATGGCGGCCCGGAACATGATGAACTTGGCAAACCAACCGGCAAGAGGCGGGATACCGGCGAGCGAGAAGAAGAACAACGCCGTCAGGACACCGAGTCTGCCGTCGACCCGACCGAGCCCGGCCCACTCGGCGATCTCGCCCGAACCCATGCGACGCGCCCCCTGGATCACGATGGCGAATGCTCCGAGGTTCATGAGCGCATAGATGACCAGATACACGACGGTCGCTTCGAGCCCGTCTCCGAGGCCCTCGCCGGACACAGCCGCCGCGGCGAACGGAACCAGCATGAAGCCTGCCTGAGCGATCGAGGAGTAGGCGAGCAGCCGCACGATGTTGGTCTGCCGGAGGGCGGACAGGTTGGCGACCGTCATCGACAGGGCGGCGAGTGCCCAGATCCCCGGGCCCCAGATGGCGGCCTCGCTCGGCAGCGCGAGGTACACGATGGCGAACAGACCCACGAACCCGGCGATCTTGGAGGAGACCGAGAGATACGCAGTGACCGGTGTCGGAGCTCCCTCGTACGTGTCGGGGGCCCAGAAGTGGAAGGGAACGGCGGAGACTTTGAATGCGAACCCGACGAGGATGAAGATGATCGCCAGACCCAGCAGCGGCTGGGCGTTGTCGGGGATGTTCTGCACTGCGACGGCGATCTCCTCGAAACCCACCGCACCTGTGAGCCCGAACAGCATCGACATGCCCCACAGCAGGATCGCAGTCGAAAGCACGCCGAGAATGAAGTACTTCACGGAGGCCTCGTTCGACTTCATGTCACCCTTGCGCCAGCCGGCGAGCATGAACAACGGAGCCGTCGTCAACTCGAGGCCGATGAACAGCACGATGAGATCGCGACTCGACGACATGACGATCGAACCGAGGATCGACGCGATCAGGAGGAAGTAGTACTCGCCCTGGTAGTACCGCTCGGACTCGATGTAGCTCACCGACATCAGCAGCACGATGTAGCCGGACAGGATGAAGAGCCCCTTGAGGACGATGGCGAAGTCGTCGACCACGTACGAACCCTCCATCATGGAGCGCACCGAGACATCGGACGTGGCAAGCACGATCAGGAAGAACCCTGCGATCACCAGGCCAATGAGTCCGACGATTGCGGTCAGGTACTTGCTCCGACGGGGAAGCACCAGATCCAGACCGAGCACGCCGAGCAGCGTGACGGCAATCGTGATCTCAGGCGCA
>CBDTYK010000019.1:0-8652 GCA_965364595.1 uncultured bacterium | reverse complement strand
GGTGCGCTCCTGGCTGGCGCAATCTGGCTCGTGGTCGGCCCGCAGCCAACCAGTCGGGACTAATGGTCCACCTGACCGAGGATCTCGCAGACTCACAAGGCACCGCATTCGATTCCGACTGACCTCGTAGCACGTTCCGCTTCAGTGGCCGCTTCGATCTTGGACATCATGCCGCCGGTGGAGTGTCAGCTCGCCCGCCCGGAGGACGCTCGACGCCAGTCAGGCGGCGACCGCACCCGTCTGCGGAGCTCGGTGGCCGAGCTCCGCAGACAGCGGCATCAGAATGATGAGCATCAGCGCAGCACCGACCATCACCATCACGAGCACTTCGGCATCGTCACCGAAGCTGGTGGTTGCGATCAACAGAGCCGCCGACACATTGCGCTACGCGAGCAGATGCGGCGCTCGTCGCTCTCCGAACGCTTCGAGGGACGGATCCACTCGTCCATTCATGAAGCCATCGAAGATTGAATCAGCTCAGCCCGTGAAGCTCACGCTTCATCGCTCGGTGCCTCGGCCGATCCACTGCGGTCGGTGTCGCTCGATGCGATTCCGATGAGGACGCGAGCATCGAGGGGACGTCCGCCGGGATCGACGAAGTCGGAGGGATCACTGAGCTCCCAGTCGTCACCGAGGTCATGTGATGTGCCTCTATCGATGACGATCTGTCCTGGAGGGGCACTCGCGGCGAGGGCGAGAGCGACACTCGGCGGGGCACCGAACACCCCGTAGGTGATCTGATCGGAGTCGATCACGCCAGAGATGACGTTTCCCGAGCAGAGTCCGATGTGATACTCGATGTCGACGCCGGTCTCCTCGGTGAAGCGATCGAGCACAGATTCCGCTTTCACTGCGAACTCGGCCCCCTTCTCGACATCTGCTGACGGCCGGCCCAATCCGGCGACGAAGAGATGCTGGTCGGCGGAAGATCGGACACGCTCGAGACCGAAGGAATCCGCAACCGCCTCCAGATCTCTGGAGACGCGAGCTGCAAGGTCTGCTGTCGTTGCAGGGTCGATGCCCGAGTCCTCCACGAGCCTGCGCACCATGATCGCCACGACCGTCGCGGAGTCGACGAGGTCGTCAACCACCTGGACATCCTCCCCATATGCTTCGACGACCCGGGGCGGCAGCGCCGCGAGCAGAAGCCGCCTGGTCTCGTTCTTCTCAGACGTGATCGCCCGCTCGACTCGGCGCAGGGAACCGGCGAGATCACCGATGCGGCGGGCGACGTCACCGAGCTCGTTCCGCCCCAAGTCGGGTATGTCCACATCGAGATCGCCTTCGGCGAGCTGCGACGCGCTTGCAGCGATGGGCGCGAACGGCCGCGTGAAGCGCCTCGCGAGCCACACGGCGAAGAGCCAGACCAGCGGCACGAGGATCGCCGCAGTGAGGAGAACGCGCCGGATGTACGACATGAGCGAGCGACCCGTCTCAGAGGTCGCAACCTGCGCGACCACGACCCAGTCGAAGTGCTCGCTGATCACTCGGTCGGCGGATGTCAGAGCCTCCCGCCCGAGGTAGTCCTCGACCCGGCCGAGGAACGGCTCACCATCCAACGCTGTCTCCACCGCTGCCGTGTCGACTGGCTGTTGGAGCACGGTCGTGCCAAACCGTTCGACTGCGTCCGCGATCTCCGCGGGGTATCCCTCGGAGGAGACGGCGGCGAGATAGGCCGCCTCGTCCTCGAGCCAGACCCGAGAGTCGGAGCGCAAAAGGAGGTCGCGGCCGACGACATACACCTCGCCGGTCTCACCGAGACCGGCTCGACGCCAGTCGCCACCCATCGTCGTCAGGTCGTTCAACGTCTCCGCCGGGATCTCAACCACGACCGCTCCGATCGAACCCTGCGCACCGGACACTGCCGCCGCAGCGAAGAGCGTGGGTGAACCGAGGGCGGCCGAGTAGCTCTGAAAGTCGACGAACACGGTTTCGCCGAGGGCAGCACCGGCAAGCCGTCTGTTGATCAGATCGCCGAGGCCATCGCCGAGAAACTCGGAATCGAGATTGCGCCCGAGATCCGTGCGTTTGGCTGCGCTGTAGACGATGTTTCCCTCGACGTCGACGAGGAGTAGATCCGTAAAGCGCTTCCCCCAGGTCTCGTAGAGCAGAGTGTGGTGCTCCTCGTGTACCGCCGCATAGCTGGTGGCATCACCGTCCGAGACGGTGAGCTGGAACCGCTCGTCCGGCGGGTTCGGGTTTTCGACGATGTAGTGGAACTGCAAGTACTGCGCAACCGGCGCGGACGGCACGAGCGCGGCGGGTGGCGACAGCTCGAGGCCGGCTGCCAGGGCCTCCGGGCCGAAGGTCGACTCGTAGTACATCGCAAGCGCGCGCCGTTGGCCTTGGTTCAGGAGATCCGACCTGGCGTCGAGCGACGCAAACGCACTCGAGAACGCCGAAAGAGCCTCCGAGGTCTCCTCGTCCGTTGCGATCACGGACACCGTAGAGCCGATGGCATCGATTCCAGACGCGATGGATCGCGCATGCGAACGCTGCAGATTGGCCAGTTGGGTCTCAACGGAATTCGTCAAGAGGCTCCGCGTCTCGAGAAAGATGACGGTCCCCAGCAGGAGAGTGGCGAGCAACGTGACACCTATCAGACTCTTCGCGAGGCTCGAGCGCAGGCTCCGCATCGGACTGTTCAGGTCGGGCGACCGAGCGTTCATGAACCGCCGCCCGTGGCGACATTCGGCGGAAGCTCATCGTCGATTTCGTCCGGCTCCCCGGCACCCTCGATCATCCGCTCTATCCGCCGGCGACGCGTGTCGCCGAGCCGCGTGAGGATCTCCGACAGCTCGGGGTTACGACTGGCTACGCCTCCGGCAGCCGACTCCTCGACGATCACCACCTCGCAGTCTGAGACCGCCACGACCCGCGGGTCACCGACTACTCGCTCTGAGCGAACGAGGGACCCGAATACGTCTCCCGGCCCGAATTCGGCTGCATCGACTTCACCGGATCGCGGCAGGTCGAGAGTGAGTTTCGCCCGTCCGCTCCACAGGACATAGAGGTCCTGTGTCGGAGACCTCACATCCAACACGATCTCGCCGCTGGAGAAGCGAGCTGGGCGCGCAGAGGCGACAAGCCGTCCCATGTCGTCTAGGTCGAGTTGCTGGAGGAGTGGTGAGGTGAGCAGGCGACGGCGGATCTCCGCTCGGTCCGGGCGGCTCGCTGCGAGCGAGTCCGGCCCGTCATAGACGTACAGGTCGTATGCGGGACTCGGGAGCGGAACACCCTGTCGTTCCGAGAAGTACCACACCAGTGATCCGAAGTCACTCTCCACCTGGGGGGCAAGCGCAAAATCACTGATCCACAGGTCCACCTCGTACCCCATCAGAGGATCGTCGACTTGTACGACCCGGGCGCGCGGGGGTGGATCGGGGAGCACCCCCGGTGTCGATCGCGCTGCATCGAGCAGCATCTCTTTCGCGACCGTGGGAGGATTCGAGAACGCCACCTGGACCGGTACGACAACGCGGTGATTTCGGGTCGGCTCGTCGTAGTTGATGAGAGTTGCGCCGGCAAGCTGCGAGTTGGGCACGATCACGAGATCGCCGTTGCGGTCCAGTATCCGGGAGCTGCGCCAGTTGAAGTCGACGACCCGGCCCTGGAGATCTCCGTACTGGATCCAATCACCGGTCTGGAATGGAGCATCGCTGACGAGGAGAAACCCCGACGCCAGCCCGCTCAGCGTGTCTTGGAGCGCAAACGACACGACGAGCGACGTCACTCCCAACGCCGTCAACGCCGACGAGAGATCCACGCCCCAGACGCTGTCGAACAAGATCCAGAATGTCGCAAGAAGCAGGAACACGCGGGGAAGCGCAAGGACGAGCGCCGGGACCCCGCCACGCTCGTCCCGCGACCGCTCCCGGAGGCCCCTCACGATGATCCCGACCTGCCGGAGGCTCGCTGCCGTGATCGACAACACGAGGGCTGTTCCGGCCAAACGCATCACGAGAGCGGAGCCTTCGATGTCCAGCAGGCCGCGTCCCACCGCCCAGATGCTGAACAGCGGGATCGCCCACCGGCGGATGATCCCAACGACGCCGGCCACCTCCGAGTCCCGTTGACGAAGCCTCTCTTCGACCTCGCCGACTCCGATGAGTGAGAGCGGAATGACGACCACGAGGACGATCGCCCAGATCACACGCGGGTCTGCGACGAGGTCGGTCACCGGCTCATCTCCTCGTCCAGCGACGAGCCTGTCAGCCGCCAGCCCTCGTGGTCCGCTTCGGAACGCGCGATTTCGACGTCGGCCGGCAACATGGATCTGGTCCGGTCGGACAGGAGAATCTCTTCGGGATTCGCCACCTGGGCGAGCCTGTATGCAGTGTTCACTCCATGGCCCCACACGTCATAGACCAGGTGCAGGCTCCCTGCGAGACCCACGAAGACGGGCCCGCTATCGATCCCGATAGAGGGTCGAAGCGCCATGGACAGCGATCCGCTCAGGTTGCGCATTCCCGTCAGCGCCGCCTCGGCAAAGGCGACAGCTCGCGGAGCATGATCCAGGTATACGTGATTGAGCCCGCAGCCCGCGTAGTAGAGATCACCGACGATCTTGACTCGTTCCAATCCGTGAAGTGCAGCCACCTCGTCGAGGAGCATGACCGCCGAGTTGAGACTCGAGCGACTGGCAGCAGCGTCACCAAGGTCGATGAGCCCGCCCATACCCTCGAGCTCGACGACCACGATGCTCGCTTGACGAACCTGCTCGACGACCACCCGGTCTCCCGACTCGATCTGTTCCACGATCTCGGGCGGGAGGAGACGCCCCAAGGTGTTCGTCCGCTGCCGTGTCGTCTCGACGAGCTCGGCGCGTAGTTGCTCGGCCATTCCGACCACACGGTCGACCCTGGAACTCAGCTCGGTCAACTCCAGCGACCCTCCGGCAGCCGGCCTCAGGCCCTCGCCCGGCTCGTCGCGAGTTGCTCGACGCAACCGCTCGCTGATCGCACGGACCGGCTCGAGTGCCCTGCGGGCCCACGCAACGGTGAGGAACGTGATTGCGAGCACGAAGACGGAGGCGGCAATCAAGATGGCCCTTCGGAACTCGGTCAGTGGTTGGGTCACCTCCGCCCTCTCGACTTCCACGACGGAATACCAATCGAGTTGGTCGAGGTCGAGCGGCTCGTACGTCGAGAGCACCAGCCGACCGAGGTAGTTCGTCGTCTCGATCACCCCTCCCCCACCCGCTGCCGCCGCTTCCAACGCGCTCCGGTCGCCTGCATCCTGAAACAGGACGGTCGTGCCGAGGGCTCGCACGGACTCGAGATCGTCGTCACTGATCGAACCGGCATCGCCGGCTGCTGCGAAGTAGGACTGCGGGTCCTCGACGAACTCTCGAGAGATGGAGCGCATACGAGTGTCGGACCCGACGATGTATGCCTCACCGGTGTCGCCGAGGCCCTCGTCCTGCCAGTCGCCACCCGATGTCATGATGGCGTTGATGGCTTCACTCGGCAGTCGGGCCGCAAACACCCCAAGGAGGCGCCCGTTCTGCATGATCGGACTCGCTATGAATCCGACTGGTGCCCCGAGCGCAGGTGGATAGGGGGCCAGATCTCTGATGACGGTTCCCGCCTGCGGGTTCTCGCGCACCGAGCGAACGAGCGTCGCCAGCGATGATGAGCTGTAGGGTCCTCGATCGAGGCTCGTCGCAAAGTCCGGAGCCTTTTCGGCGCTGTAGACGATGGCACCGAACACAGGCTCGATGACATAGAGGTCCTCGAATCCGAACTGGTCCGCAATCTCGAGAAACCGCGGATGGAGTTCTCTGTGCACCGCCGACCATTCGCTCCCGTCACCCGCATCATCGACGACGAACTCGGAGCCCGGACCGGCCGAACCGTCCACGATGTACGCGTGTTGGAGGTAGATCGCGACCTCTCCATCGGGCATCAGATTGCGTGACGCCACTGCCGCGCCCGTCGCTTCTTCCAGGGCCGGCCCGAAGGACTCCCGGTAGTAGGTGGCAAGCTCCTCCTCCGCTCGGGCCGTCGCACGATCATCACCCGACTCGAGAGTCGTGTAGGCGCTGGAGAACCGGCGTGCAGCGTCTCGCATCATCCGACTGTTTGCGAGTGACGTGACCTGTGATGATGCTCGAGTGACTGCGTCTTCGACCTCGGAGGCCTTGAGACCCGCAAGGGCCTCGAGGCGCGCTTCGAGCAGGCGCTCGGCGAGCGCCGTCCCATGGAGGAGACTGACGGTGGAGACGACTACGAGAGACGCGATCGTTCCTGCGAGAACCACCAGGACCAAACGGCTGGCGAGCGAGATGTTGCTTGCGAAGGATCCCTTGGCTCTTCTCGGATTGCTGTCGCCGTCGCTCGATCCGATCGCCGTGCGCAGCCGATCGATGAGGCCACCCCGATCGGGTTTCATGGCGCCGGGCCGACCTTTGCCATCGAAGACCAGGTCGCGAGTGACTGCCCTAGGTCGTCTCGGTCGCCGTGCCCGTGCGGCATACGCTGCCCGGAAATCTCAGAACTCGGCCGACGAGCCGGAGCGCTCGTCGAAACAGGGCTCAACGTCGTTGCGCCCAGGTCGACGGGACATCCGACCCTCCTTCGTTGGTGAAGCGTCGGCCCGTCCGGTAGCGGATGGCGTCGGGGGCGATCTTCCCGGCGGCCAGCCCCTCGCCAAGACCGAACCCGTTGGCCTGGTCGACGAGCGATGCGGGTGCGAATGAGAAGGTGGCCTTGAGGGTTTCGAGATCTGCCACCGAGTTCATCCGCATCAGCACGAGGTTGTCGCATTGAGAGAGGACGTTCTGGTGGATCTTTGCGGGCCGTTGCGTGGACAGCAGCAGGAATTTGCCGTACTTGCGGCCCTCGCCGGCGATCTTCACAGCATGTTCGGTGGCGAGTCGCTGGTTCACGTCGAGTGGTGTCTGGGGGCACACGTTGTGCGCCTCGTCGACGACAATGAGCATCGGCTCGCGCTCTGAGCGCTCCTCCCACAGTGTCGCCAACACCGATGCGGCCGCGATCGAGCGCTCGACGTCCGATGGAAGGCTTCCGAGATCGAAGACCACCATCCGCCAGTCATCGAGCAGTTGCTCTCGGATCGCCTCGTCCCCCTCGCGGGCCCAGATGGAGTAATCGTCGACACCGAGGTTCGCGATCCGCAGACGAAGGCGCCGTTCCTCCTCCCCGAAGGAATCCCTCAGCTCGGCCATGATCTGCTCGAGCGTGTAGTCGTCGCTGCCGATTCGGCCTGCGACGCGCACGAACGCGCGGTATTCCTCGGCGTCGGCGATCGGATCGATGCCGAGGATGAGGCTCTGCTGCTCGAGAGTGAGCTTCCCGAAACGGGACTTGAGGCCGTACCCGTCACCCGAACCACCGAATACTTGGATCCGCGAGGCGATCGGCTCGTATCGAGCGACGAGCGCCTCGTAGTCATCGGGTTCGAGGCCGGTCTCTTGCTGTGACCTGACAGACGCGAGATTCACATAATCGGAGTTCGGGTCGAGAACCGCGATACGGATGTCGGTCTCGAGGAGCAGTTGCTCGAGGATCAGTCCGAGGGTGTACGTCTTCCCTGACCCCGACTGGCCGCACAGAAAGGTGTGACGCCCGAACCCGGCCGCCGAGAGCGAGGCGGGTACTTCCGGTGAGGTGGCGATGGAGCCGAGTCGGAGAGCGGCTCGGCGGCCCAGAGACATTTCCAGGTGCGCTGAGACGACCTCGGGCTCGGCCTCGGACATCTCACCGGAGCCGAACACGTCCCGCGTCCCAGTCCGCTGTGGACCCGCCTTCTCGATGCGCGAGAGCAGAATCCCCGAGCCACCCAGGTGCCGGGTGGTGGTGGTCGTGTCGGTAGCAGACTCGCCCTGAACCACGTGCTGTTCGAGAACCTGTCCCAGATACGAAGGCCCTTGATCCGAGTCGATCCTGACGTATGCCCCGATCGGCAACGCAGACGTGAGCGGCGCTTCGTACGTGAAGTGGTGACCGTCGATCGAATATGCGGAACTCGTCATCGTCAGCCCTCGGCGCTCGCTACACCCATTCCATCGGTGGGCGGTCCGGGATGGTAGCAGGGGGCCGCACCCCACCGCCGGGCGTTGGCGTGACATCCTGCCTGCCGGCGAGCGGGTTTCCAGCAGCGGGCACGGCGAGCCCGAGCAGCCGGGGTGATCACCGTCACTACGCTCCTCGACCGGCGCGAGCCGTGCGTTGCATCATCGGAGGAGCCGTTCAGGAGGGCACTGCATGCCGACAGTCATCAACGGGCCGATGACGTGGCTCGAAAGCGGCAGTTTTGCGATGGGCTCCGAGGACTTCTACCCCGACGAGGGCCCGATCCGGCAGGTGGAGGTCGATGGCTTCTGGATCTCACGCTTCGCCGTGACCAATGCGCAATTCGCCTCGTTCGTGGATGCGACAGGATACGTGACCGAGGCCGAGCGTCCGCCCGACCCTGCCCTCTTCCCCGGAGCGGCACCCGAGGATCTGGTGCCCGGCGCCCTCGTGTTCGGCATGACCCCGCACCCGGTCGACCTCCGGGACTACGGCCAATGGTGGTCCTGGACACCGGGTGCGAGTTGGCGACGTCCGCTCGGACCGGACAGCTCGATCGATGGCCTGGAGAATCACCCGGTCGTGCAGGTCGGCCACGGCGATGCCGAGGCCTTCT
>CBDTYK010000018.1:0-8835 GCA_965364595.1 uncultured bacterium | reverse complement strand
GTCTCTCTGCGGTGTCGAAAGGCAAGCTGGACGCCGTCCGAACCCGGATTCACGGGGACTACCACCTCGGTCAGGTCCTGTTCACCGGCAACGACTTCCTGATCATCGACTTCGAAGGCGAGCCGGCCCGCCCGGTGTCCGAGCGCCGGATCAAGCGGTCGCCGTTGCGAGACGTCGCCGGCATGGTCAGGTCGTATCACTACGCCGCAAACGCCGGGGCACTGGGCGTTCAGGAACAGGGTCTGGTCGACGCTCACTCCGTGACCTCCGAACGCATCAAACAGTGGGCCGAGGTGTGGTTCCGCTGGGTGGCGTCGGCATTCCTGTCGGGTTACCTCGAAGAACTCGGAGACGCGACGATTGTGCCGGCCGATCGAGATCAGATCAGGACACTGCTCGACGCCTATCTGCTCGAGAAGGTGGTCTACGAACTCGGATACGAGTTGGACAACCGTCCGGACTGGATCGGCATCGCCCTCGACGGCATCCTGCTCCACCTCGACTGAGCCACAAAACGAGAGAGGACCGCCACCCCGTGTAGCGGTCCTCTCCACATCGCGATCGATCGCACTCAGGCGATGAGATCCAACACGGTCTGTCTGAAATCATTCGGCTGGAACGGCTTGGTCACGAAGGCATCGGCGCCGCCCTCATCGGCACGGCGACGGGACTCTTCCTCGGCGTGGGCGGTCAGCACCACCACCGGGAGCGATCGGGTTGCCTCGTCGCTGCGGATGTGGTCCAGGACCTGCCATCCGTCCATGCCGGGAAGGCCGATGTCGAGCACCAGCAGATCCGGAGATTCGGAGCGCACGGCGTCGAGCCCGCTGGGACCGTCCTCACGCATCAGGATCTCGAGATCCGCCGCACGGAGGCAGACCTCGATGAGCCGACGGATCACGGCTGAGTCTTCGATCACGAGAATTCGTTGTCCCACGGTCTTCCTCTCGTCACGTCACGGGGTGTAGTTGAGGATATTTTTCGAAGCCGTGCGATTTCCCCGTCCGGAGGCGGGAGTCACTGCGCGTTTCCGAATTGTATGTCGTTCGACTGCGATGGACTCGACGAAGCTCTCGAGCTGCCTGAGGTTTCTCACCTCGAACACCTCGTCGCAATATCGAGCGTATCGGCTCATCACCGAATCACCGCTGTCCCAATAACTCGTCGGCTCAGGATTCAGCCAATAAAGCGATTTCGCCGACGCCGAGATATCGGCGAGATACGCCTCGCGGGGTTCCCGGTAGTTGTTTCGAGCGTCACCGGTGATGATGACGGTCGATCTCGCGGTGATCTCGCGACCGTATTTCTCGCTGAATTGAGCGAACGCGTGCCCGTAGTCGCTGTGGCCGTCGAGCCACACGACGTCGGCCTCGGTCGAGATCCTCGCCAGCGCGTCTTTGAAGTCACTTCCGGGTTTCAGGAAGTCGGTGACCTCGTCGACGGCATCCACGAAGACGAACGCCCGCAGCTTCGAGAACTGCGACGCCATCGCGTACGTGAACTGCAGCGTGAAGCGGGCGAACGTCGCCATCGAGCCGGAGATGTCACAGATCAGGAACAGTTCCGGCTTGTGCGGCCGCTTGTTCTTGAACTTGGGCTCGAGCGGCACTCCCCCGGTTGCGAGCGATGTCCGCACCGTCTTGCGGAAATCGAGCCGACCGCGATTCTGGTTGCGCCGTTTCTGGGCGAGCCGAGCCGCCAGCTTGCGGGTGAGCGGCCCGACGATCTCCTCGATGGCGGCGAGATCCGACCTGGTGGCGTGCATCAGATCGAGTTCCTCCGTCAGCGGCTTGCGGAGGGTCTGCGCAACGGCCTCGTGTCCACGGTCTTCGACCAGCCGCCGGCGGATCTCCTCCTCCAGCTCGGCTCGCAGTCGTTCGATTCGCTCGGCCACCTCTTCGGTGATCAGCCGCTCCTCGAGCTCGTCCACGTCGGGCTGCTGCGCGAGCATGGCTTCGAGCAGCCGAGCCTCCAGCGCATCGATGTCGAGCTGGCGCAACGTGCGATACAGGTAGTAGGTGCCACCCACCGGGCGGCCCGGCTCCATGCCTGCGAGCTGGTCGACCGCATCGCGCGCCGACTGACGGAGTCTCCCGAAATCCTGCTGCGCCATGGCATTGAACAACGATTCGATCAACTCGTCGAGGTCCATCGACGATCCGCCCCCAGATCCTTCGGCCGATCCTTCGGAGTTCCCGGCAAGATCCGAGTCGGGCAACTCGTCGGGCTCGAGGGCGAGCAGGCGACTCCGATCGGCGAAGAAGACCTCGAAAGCGGTCTCGAACGCCGACTCGTGGCGACTGTTCTTGATCAAGGTCGCCCGAAGGGTCTCCTTGAACGAGTCGCGATCTCCGAGATCGACCACGCCGACGGCGTTCATCGCGTCGATCGCTTCGACCATCGACACCGGTACCCCGACGGCTCGCAGCTCCTCGACGAACGCAGTCATCAGCGAGAGCATCGTTTCACTCCGATGTCGCGAACTCCTTCAGTGCCCGATCGATGTCCGTCTGGTATTTCAGGAACACGTGCACGGTGTCGGCCACGACATCACTGTCGATGTGTTCGATGCCGAGCGCCAGGAGGGTGCGAGCCCAGTCGATCGTCTCCGAAACCGACGGCGACTTCTTGAGGTCCATCGCCCTGACCGACCGCGCAACCCGAGCGATCTCGTCCGCCAGCTTGGCAGGCAGTTCCGGAACCCTGGCCATCAGGATCTCTCGCTCGCGTTCAGGTGTCGGGTAGCTGATGTGCAGGAACAGGCAACGACGCTTCAACGCCTCTGACAGCTCCCGTGTGTTGTTCGACGTCAGCAACACCATCGGCTGCGTCTTCGCCGAGACGGTGCCGAGCTCGGGGATCGACACCTGGAAATCGGAGAGGACTTCGAGCAGGAGCGCCTCCGTTTCCATCTCGACGCGGTCGATCTCATCGATCAGCAGCACGACGGGCTTGTCCGATCGGATCGCTTGAAGGAGTGGTCGGGCGAGGAGGAAGTCCTCGGAGAAGATGTCGCCGGAGATCTCCGACCAGTCCGACCCCTCGTCGGCCTGAATTCGAAGCAGCTGTTTCTTGTAGTTCCACTCGTACAGAGCTCGTGACTCGTCGAGACCTTCGTAGCACTGAAGTCGGATCAGCTCGCGCCCGGTGATCTCCGCCAACGACTTCGCCAGCTCGGTCTTGCCGACACCGGCGGGGCCCTCGACGAGAATCGGTTTGCCGAGGGCGTCAGCGAGGTAAGCGACTTGCGAGATCCGGTCGTCCGGCAGATAGTCCACGGCGCGCAGCGCCTCTGCGAGCGCAGCCGGAGATTCGAACTGGGACATGGGGGAGACTCCCGAAGTCGTGAGGCGTCGTCAGTCTACCGAGCACCCGACCGGGCGAGCACTGCCAATACCGATGCGGGCTCCCCTGCCGCGTATCCTGCTGGCGTGAAGGAATCCTCATGCGAATCGTGATCGTCGGAGCCGGTGCCGTCGGCTCCTATCTCGCCGAGCGGCTGTCGGCGGAAGGCCAGGATGTCGTCGTCATCGAAGACGACGAGGACCGTGCAGCCGACCTCCAGGACCGCATCGACGCCCTCGTCATCACCGGCAACGGGGCAAGTCCCACGGTGCTCCACGAGGCCGGCGTCGACCGAGCCGACCTGCTCATCGCAGTCTCCAACTCCGACGGCGCCAACGTGCTGGCATGCCATGTCGCGGCCGATCTCGGGGTGAAGCGCACGGTTGCCCGGGTCGAGGACTCCGACATGCGAGAGGCGGTGGCAGGCCTCGAGGTCGACTTCGTGATCGACCCGGGTGAAGCGGCGGCGTTCGAGCTCGGAGCACTCGTCCGACAGTCGGGCGTGTCAGAACTGGTCGAGTTCGGCGGTGGGACCCTCACGCTCGTCGGTGCGACGATTCCGCCGAGCTCCCCGGTCGCGGGAAAGCCACTGAACGAGCTTCGCACCATCAAGTCCGAGTTCGACTGGGTCGTCGCCGCGCTGGTGCGTCACGGCGCGACGATCGTCGCTCACGGTGACACCGTCATCGAACCCGGCGACCATGTGTTGATCATGGTCAACTCCGAGGATGTCGACAGCGCGACGAACCTGCTCGGAGTTCGCCATCACGTGATCGAACGGGTGGTCATCCTCGGCGCCACGCGTCTCGCGGAACTCACCGCCGCACATCTGACGAGCGAGGGCTATGAAGTCATCGTGATGGACGAGGATCCGACGCGGTGCAGGAAACTCGCCGAACACCAGGCCAGAACCCTGGTCATCTGTGACGATCCGACCGACCCCGAAGCACTGCGATCCCTGAATCTCGACGATCGGGATGCGGTCCTGGCGTTGACCGGATGGGACGAGGTGAACATCCTCGGCTGCCTGCTCGGGAAAGCGCTCGGTGCCTCCACGACCGTTGCCCGCTTCAATCGGATCGAATATGTCAGCCTGCTCCAGGGGACCGGCATCGAGGCGGCAGTTTCGAGCCGGTTGATCGCCGCCGGGGCGATCCTGCGGTTCGTTCGCCGTGGCCGGATCCACTCCGTGGTCACGTTCAAGGACACGGACGCCAAAGCGATCGAACTCGAAGTTGGACAGAACTCACCGGCCGTCGGGAAGTCGCTCGTCGACCTCGGGATGCCGCGCGATGCCGTCATCGGGGGTGTCCTGCGTGACGGAGAGACGTTCGTGCCGACCGGAATCAGCACGGTCAAGTCCGGCGATCGGGTCATCCTGTTCTCGATGCCCGATTCGATCACCACGGTCGAACAGCTCTTCATCCCGGCATGACATCCTTGTTCGAGATCAAGAAGTCCACCGGGCGACCGGGAATGGCTCGACGGCTGCTCCTGATCATCGGCGCTGTCGTGGCGGCCTCCGGCGTCGCCATGCTCCCCGCCGCCGGTGTTTCGCTCGCATACGGTGAAGGGGACCCGGCGCTGCAGATCCTCGGCGCATCGTTCGTCACCGTCGCCGTCGGTTTCCTCGCATGGCGAGTCTTCGGGCAGACCGGTGAGCTGACCACCCGCGAGGGCTTCGCCGCAGTCGGCCTGGCGTGGTTCGTGATGTCGGCCTTCGGAACCCTCCCGTTCCTGTTCACCGATTCGATCCCCAACTTCTTCGACGCCTACTTCGAAACGGCGTCGGGATTCACGACGACCGGCGCTTCGATCGTGGCCGACCCTGCTGCACTGTCGAAAGGCGTGTTGTTCTGGCGGTCGACCACCCAGTGGATCGGCGGCATGGGTGTGATCGTCCTGTCCATTGCCATCCTCCCATTGCTCGGTGTCGGCGGCGTCCAGCTCGCGCGAGCCGAATCGCCCGGACCGACACCCGACCGACTCACGCCCCGATTCCAAGAGACCGCAAAGCGACTGTGGCTCGTCTACGTCGGCCTGACGGCGATCCAGATCCTGTTCCTGTGGGTTGGAGACATGGATTTCTTCCAGTCCGTCAATCACGCGATGACCACACTCTCGACCGGGGGCTTCGGCACCGAGGCCACATCGATCACGAACTTCAGCGCCTACACCCAGTGGGTGATCACCGTCTTCATGTTCATCGCAGGCGTGTCGTTCGCGCTCCACTTCCGTGCACTTCGAGATCCCCAGGCCTACTTCGGGAGCGCCGAATTCGCGCTGTACTCGGCGTTCTTCCTCGGTGCAGTCGTCATCATCGCCGGTGGGCTCATCGGCCCCGGCGTGCAGTTCTCCGACGCCGTGCGCGACGCTGCCTTCACTGCCGGCACCCTGATCACCACCACCGGCTTCGCCACTGCGGACTTCGGTGCGTGGCGTCCGGCCCTCCAGATCTTCGTGGTCGGGCTGATGTTCCTCGGTGGAATGGCGGGCTCCACGGCTGGTGGTGTCAAGACCTTGCGGGTCGGCATTCTCGCCAAGTCCGCACTCAACGACCTCCGCCGGATCGTTCATCCCAAGGCGATCCTCATCACTCGATTCGGCAAGGACCGCGTTCGGGACGAGGTCGTCGAGAGCATCCAGAGCTACTTCCTCTTCTACATGTTCCTCTTCATGACGGGGACCTTCCTGATCTCGTTCATCGACGCCAACCTCGGTGAGGAGATCAACCTCGTCACGTCGGCGAGCGCCGTCGCCGCGTCGATCGGCAACATCGGCCCCGGGCTCGGCGATGTCGGTCCCGCCGCGAATTACCTGGCGATCCCGATGCCGGGACGGACCTTGCTGGCGTTCCTCATGATCGTGGGTCGGCTCGAGATCTTTCCGGTGCTGCTGTTGTTCACACGGCATCTCTGGAAGCGGTAGAGAACGACCATCGGCCTCGGAGCCGTGCGTACACTTCGGCATCCATGCACATCGTGATCGCAGGCGTCGGCAGGGTCGGCTCCGAGCTCGCCCGCAGGACATCGCTCGACGGCCACGATGTCGTTGCGATCGACAAGGAACTCGCAGCACTCGACCAGCTCGGAGCGGAGTTCAACGGCGAGACGATCCTCGGCGAGGCCTTCGACATCGGTGTGCTCCGACAAGCAGGTATCGAGGTCGCCGACGTGTTCCTGGCCGTGACCTCGAGCGACAACGTCAACCTGATGGCGACGGAGGTCGTCCGTCGGCTGTTCAAGACCCCGCGCGCCATCGCCCGCCTCTACGACCCGGCGCGGCAACCCAGCTACCAGGCGCTCGGCATCGACTACATCACCGGCACCCAGCTGATCGCCAACGTGATCTACGAGCAGGTGATCAGCGAGAGCTTTCGCTTTCACGTCACATTTCCCGAAGGCGACGTCGAGATCATCGACTTCACCCTGGGAACAGCAGCCCACGGCATGAACCTCGCAGAGCTCGAGATCAAGAACAAGCTCCGAGTGGCGGCCGTCCATCGGAACGGCGAGACGATCATCCCGGGTCGTCGATTCGTCCTCGCCAAGGGCGATCTGATCGTCGCTGCGGCGCGGGACGGGGTCCAAGCTCGTTTCGAACACCTCGTGGAGAAGACACGGTGAGACTCATCGTCATGGGATGCGGGAAGGTGGGAGGCCAGATCGCACGCGACATGAGCGAGGCCGGTCACGGAGTGATCGTCATCGAGGCCAACCCCGCACGAGCAGCGACCATCGCCAACACGACCGACATGCTGGTGCTGCGAGGGGACGGGACAGACCTCGGGCTGCTCAACGAGATCGGCATCCGATCCGACGACTTCTTCCTTGCGCTGACCGGTGTCGATGAGGACAACCTCGTCGCATGTGAGCTCGTGCGGGTGACCTTCGGAGTCGAGCGCCTCCTCGCACGCCTCAACGACCCGAAGAACGGCCCGACGTTCGCAGCCCTCGACATCCCGCACGTATCGGTGACCGACCTGCTGGCTGGGATCATCGCCGATCGCCTCGAACTCGCCGAACTCGGCCAGGCGTCGATCGGCCGGGAAGCATCGATGACCTTCATGGCGGTGCTCGTTCCGCTCGATGTCGAAGCCGTGAGGGTCCACGAGATCGAACTTCCGCCGTCGACGATCGTCGTGGCACTGGAGAGCGACGAGGGCACCCGAGTCCCGACGGGTGACACGATGATCGAGCCCGGCGATCGGGTTGTCGTGCTCACCAGGCTCGGCTCGGAGGCTGCGGTGACGGCTTCTCTCCGAGGCGAGCGCGCCGGATGACACGCCTCCTTCGGAACGCCGTTCAGACCCTGGTCCAGGGGATCCGCGGATTCATGATCGAGGTCGCCGCCCTCATCGCGTTGTTCGTGGTGGCGGCCCTCATCGCCCTCGTATTCACGCAGTTGCTCTGATGCTGCTGCAACCGACCCTCGAGGATGCACGCCGGATCGTCGCCGATCTGGGACGCGTCCTCGCCGTCGTCGCCGCAGCAGGCTCGATTCCGCTCGTGTGGGCGGTGGCACTGCGGGAGTGGGGGCCGGCAGGTGACCTGCTCCTCATGATGGGCATCGCCGGGCTCCTTGCCGGCCTTTCTGAGATGGTCGCCCCGAGTACGCGACGGCCACCGGTCTGGGGCCACGGCTTGATCGTCGTCTCTCTCGTCTGGCTCGTCGTTCCGGCGATCGGCGCGATCCCACTGGCACGTTCCGGCCACTACGGGGACGTGATCGACGCGTACTTCGATGCCATGAGTGGTCTGACCACCACGGGGCTCGCGACGATCCAAGACCTCGACCACCTGGCCGCCTCGACGAACGTGTGGCGTCACACCCTCCAGTTCCTCGGCGGCCAGGGCATCGTCCTCGCAGCGCTCATGTTCTTCTCGGCCTCGGGTGCGCTGTCGTTGTACGAGGCCGAGGGTCGGGATCAGCGCATCTTCCCCAGCGTGGGCTCGACAGCCCGATTCATCTGGCTGGTGAGCCTCGTGCATGGGCTCTTCGGCATCACAGCTTTGACCATCGATGGTGTCGTTGCGCAGGGATTCGACTGGTCCCGTTCGCTGTTCCACGGATTCACGATCTTCATGGCTGCGTTCGACACAGGAGGGTTCTCCCCCCAGAGCACCAGCATCGCGTACTACCACTCGGCCTCGTTCGAGGCCGTGGTCGGAGTCCTCATGTTGGCCGGCGCGCTCAGCTTCGGGCTGCACCATGCGATGTGGCAACGCCGCGCGAACCTCCTGCGCAACATCGAAGTCAGGACCTTCGCATCAACGGTGGTCATCACGCTTCTCGTCACCCTGGCGGGCCTGGCGGTTGCCGGAATCTACTCGGACACTCCGTCTCTGCTGCGGCGCGGCTTCTTTCAGCTTCTCTCCGCCCACACCGGCACCGGTTTCGCCACTGTCAGCTCGGCCGAGCTGTCGCGTTGGAGCGGTCTCGCGTTCGCCGGGATGACCGTGGCGATGGCACTCGGTGGCATGAGCTCGT
>CBDTYK010000017.1:0-8853 GCA_965364595.1 uncultured bacterium | reverse complement strand
GGGCGAGTCCGTTGTCCGAATTGCCTGCTGGAAGGTCGATGACCGACGGGAACGGCGCCGCCGCCATCGACAGGGCCGCGACGACCGCAATGATCATTGTGCGCATGCTCTCTCCTCTGGTTGCACTGTGCAATCTGTGGTGTGGAGTGCATACCCGGTCAGCCGAATTCGACACCTGAGATCTCCACCGACTGCCCCGTCACGTCGAATCCGATTCGGTCGCTGCCCTGCGACAGAGCACGTATCGGCAATGCCGGCGTGAGGGTGGACGTCACGCCGGTGATCCGCCTGGCTCCGTTGGGGTGCTGCTGGTGGGGTCGGAACCAGATGGCCTCCGGGGTGTGATGAACGCAGAAGAACTGCTGCGGAGACCCGGCGATGGGAAGCAGGGTGAAGCTCGCGGTCAGTTCCGATCCGTCCGTTCGAGGGGCAGGGCGGCTGAACCACATCGGCTCGCCGGCTTCGAAGCCTGCTTCCCTGACCGCCGATCCGGCGTCACCGACCGACGGTGCTCGGCAGGCGAAGTGGCTGAACCCGCGGCGTCCATGGTCGAGATGGTCGGCAACCTGCCGAGCGAATCCGACGTCGGGGATTCGAGCCGGATCGGCAACGCTCACGAGTTCGATGTAGACCTGCTCGAACACGGCGAGCCGATTCGCCGTGCCGAACGGATGCGCGGCCTCTGGGGTCAACACGAACCCGACCTCAGTGAGCGCGGTGGAAGCGACAGCCAGGTCGGTGACCGGCAGGACCAGATGGTCGAGTTCGATCATTTCGATCCAGGGATGGTTCGATTTCGGGTCGACAGGTAGCCGTGCCAGAGGATCTGGGCTGCGGCGGTGCGGTGCGGGCGCCAGCGTTCACCGATCTCCGCGAGGTCGACCGGATCGGGCGTGTCGGAGAGCTCGAGTGCCTCGCCGGTTGCCACCTGGAGCGCCCGATCGCCGGTCGGCCACACGTCGGAGCGGCTCAGGCTCGACATGAGGAACACATCGGCGGTCCACGGACCGATTCCCGGCACGGCAGTCAGCGCCCCCCGGACGTCGTCGTCTGACAGGTTGGCGAGTCCGGCGGGATCCAACCGACCGTCGATCACCCGACCCGCCAACTCCCTGGCGTATCGGGTCTTCTGTCTGCTGAAGCCGACATCGCGGAGCTGCTGGTCGGTGAGCGCGGCGAGAGCCTCGGCCTCGACCCCCGGTATCAGCGCGTCGAGTCGGTCGTATGCGGCCCGGGCCGAATCCAGTGAGACCTGTTGCTCGAGGATCAGCAGAACCAACGTCTGGAACGTTGCCGGGCGGGAGAATCGATCGGGGTGTCCGTGCTCGTCGATGATGCGACCGAGGTGGATGTCGGACGATGCGAGGTGGTCTACCGTCGACCGGAACGCTGACTCGGGATCCATCGCTGAGGAGTCTGCCACGGTTGACCGGTAGTCTGGCCGGCATGGTGGTTCAACTGTTCGTCACGTGCCTGGTCGACGGGTTCGCTCCCCAGGTCGGCAGGGCGACAGTCGCGTTGCTCGAGGCAAATGGCCAGACGGTCGAGTTCCCAACAGACCAGACCTGCTGTGGACAGCCTGCGCTCAACGCCGGCGTCTGGGACGACGCCCGGGCGATGGCCGCCCACACCGTGGCAGTGCTCGACGAAACGGAAGGCCCGATCGTCGTGCCGTCCGGCTCGTGCGCCGAAATGATGATTCACCGCTACCCGGAGCTGTTGGCGTCGGGGCCAGAGGCCGGAGCGGCCAGGCGCGTCGCCAACCGCGTGCGAGAAGTCACCCAATTCCTGACTCACGATCTCGGGATCGACGTCCGATCGACAGGCTCAGGCACCGTGACGATCCACAAATCGTGCCATGGACTGCGGGGCCTCGGGATCGAAACCGAGATCGAAACGCTCGTCGACGGGGTCGATGGCGTCGAACGCTGTGAGCTCCAAGGCGCCGACGAGTGCTGCGGGTTCGGTGGGCTGTTCTCGATCGAGCTGCCGGAAGTTTCGTCGGCGATCCTGGACACCAAGCTCGACAACATCATCGCCTCAGGCGCCGACGCCGTCGTCGGTGGCGACGTCAGCTGTCTCATGCACATCGGCGGCGGCCTGCACCGACGGGGGTCGAAGATCGGCACCCGACATGTCGTCGAGCTGCTGGTGGACGAGTCATGACGCCGGTGACCTTCCGCGAGCGTTCGACCAGGGAGCTCGGCACTCAGAAGGTTGTCAACATCGGAAAGGCCACTCGTCGCAAGACGACCGACCGGATCAACGCGTCCGCTGCGTATCCACCGATGGAAGCGATGCGGGATCGGGCGCGAGAGATCCGGCTCCACACGCTGGCGAACCTCAGCGAGTACGTCGCCCAGTTCGCCGACTCGGTCGAGCGAGTCGGCGGGCATGTCTACTTCGCCGCCGACGCCGACGAGGCCAATCGATACGTGTCACAGTTGGCGACTGATCGAGGCGTTCGCTCGGTCGTGAAGTCGAAGTCGATGGTCACCGAGGAGATCGAGCTCAACCACCACCTCGAGTCCCGCGGTCTCGACGTCGTCGAGACCGATCTCGGGGAGTTCATCGTCCAGATCTCGGGTGACCGGCCGGTGCACATCATCTCGCCGGTGATGCACAAGGACCGCTACGAGGTCGCAGAGCTGTTCGCCGACGTGCTCGACATGGAATACAGCGACGACCCCGTCGTGCTCAACGCGGCAGCTCGACGGCACCTCCGTTCGGTCTTCCTCGATGCCGACATGGGGATCTCGGGCGTCAACTTCGGGGTCGCCGAGACCGGGACGATCAGCACCGTCACCAACGAGGGGAACGCCCGTCTCACGACGACCGCACCTCGCATCCACGTCGCGATCATGGGGATGGAACGGCTCGTCCCCACAGCCGAAGACTTGACCGTCATGTTCGAAGTGCTGGGCAGATCGGGTACCGGTCAGGCACTCACCGTCTACACCAACCTGATGACGGGGCCACGTGCCTTCGATGAACAAGATGGCCCCGACGAGTTGCACGTCGTCATCCTCGACAACGGCCGGAGTGACGCGCTTGCCTCGTCCTCAGCCGAGATCCTCGCCTGCATTCGCTGCGGCGCGTGCCTCAACGTGTGTCCCGTGTTTCGGGAGGCCGGGGGCCACGCCTATGGCGGTGTCTATCCCGGCCCGATCGGCGCAGTGCTCATGCCTGCGCTGTTCGGTCATGACGAATGGGGCGATCTACCGTTTGCGTCCTCGTTGTGCGGCGCATGCAAGGATGCATGCCCGATCCGGATCGACATCCCCAGCCTGCTGTTGGAGCAGCGAGCCGAGGTGATGAACCGGCAGGGCGGCGAGTTCGCCTGGCTGAAGCCCGGCATGGCCGCCTACCGGAGGATCGCGACCAACCCGATGTTGTGGCGCGGCTTTCTCGCTGCAGGCGGCGTGTTCGGCAAAGCGTCCGGAGAATGGGTGACGAGACTTCCGTTCCACGCGGGCAACTGGACGAGCACCCGAGACCTGCCTTCCCCAGCGACGCAGTCGTTCCATTCGTGGTGGAAGGAGCACCGGGGCTGATGGAGCGGTCCGAGTTCCTTGTTCGGGTGAAGACCGCCCAGTCGGCGGCGATCCTGCCCGATCACCCCGCGGAGGACCCGGGGGGGCTGGTCCCAGAGCTCCCCGACGTCGACCTCGTGGAGAGGTTCGTCGAGGTGGCCGGGAAGATGGCCGCCGAGGTTCACACCGAACCCGTCGACCAGGTGCTCCGGGGCGTGATCGAGCGGTATGGGATCGACAACTACATGAGCTGGGACCCCGACCGAATCGACGGTCTCGACCGGCTGCCCGACGGTCTTCACCGGATCATCACCGAGACCCCACGAGGGCCGGATGGGCGGGCCGCGCACAACGCCGGATACATGGACTGCCAGCTTGGCATCACCGGAGCCGAGGCAGCCTTCGCCGAGACCGGGACCATCGTCGTCAGGTCCGGGCCGGGGCAGCCGAGGATGGCGTCGCTGGTGCCGCTCGTTCACGTCGCCGTGCTGAGAAGGGATCGGATCTTCCGATCCGCCTCCCATTGGGCCGCAGACCCGTCGGCACGGATGGGCGAAGGCTCGAACGTGGTGTTCATCACCGGGCCATCGAAGACGGCCGACATCGAGTCGATCGTGACGCTCGGCGTGCACGGGCCAAAGCATCTCCACATCGCCCTGGTGTGACCCTCGCACCATATGTCGGCCATATCTGGCCTTGATGCTGGGAACAGCTCCGATTTCGTACGGTGGTTTCATGATGGATGTGCTGTTCAGGAGATGGCGCCGAACGGTCTCTGCCGTCGTTGCGCTCGCCCTCGTGGTTGCCGCGTGCGGCGGCAGCGAGACGGAGGACACCGGCTCGGGTCTGGCCACGCTCACCGACGACACCGCAGTGACCGAGACCACAGCGGCTCCCGAGCAGAGCGACGAAGAAGCGCTTCTGGCCTTCTCCGACTGTATGCGTGAGAACGGCATCCCCGATTTTCAGGATCCGATCATCAATGCCGATGGCTCCTTCGAGTTCATCCCGCCGCCGGGCGCCGGTGACGGCACCGGGCCGACACCCGAGTTGACGGAGGCCTTCGAGACCTGCTTCCCGCTGCTCGAGGGTGTGGCGCTCGGGCCGGGCGGTGAGGACTTCGATCTCACCGAGCTCCAGGACGATCTCCTCCTGCTCGCCGAGTGCCTCCGCGACAACGGGCTCGACGCCGACGACCCGAACATCCTGGAGGGCTTCGGCGGAAACCAGGGTGATGGGCCGCCACGCGGTCTTGCCTCGTTGTTCGGTGACAATGTCGACCTGACGGATCCGAAGGTGATCGGCATCATCGAGGCCTGTGCCGAGAAGCTCGATCTCGCCGGACCGGGCGGCGGACCGGGCGGCCGTCCGGGCGCCGGCCGGGGCGACGGCTGATGACACAGGAGGACCGTCCCGCACCAGTCCAGACGTCTCCCGCAGACCCGCCGGCAGAACGGCGAGCAGAGATGGCGACCCGTCAAGCCGACGCCGACCGGCGACGAAGACGTCGCCTCGGGCTCGTCCTGGTCGTGGCCATCGCGGCTGCAGTCGCTGCATACGTGGCATTGAATTCCGAACCGCGGCCAGAGACCGACGCAGAGTCGGTGGAGTTGACCACGACGCCGATCCAGCGTCGTGACCTGGCCGAATTCGAGGAGCTCGACGGAACTCTCGAGTTCGCCGAAGGGATCACCCTCGACGCGTCCACCGTCGGCTCACTCACCTTCCTCGCCGCCGACGGGACCGTGTTGGAGCGAGGAGATGTCGTCACAGTCGTGTCGGACGAGCTGACCGAACTGGAGCGGGCGCAGATCGCCCAGTCGGTCGAGGCCGCCGAATCCCAGGTGGCTGGCGCCAGGAACAGCCTGTCGAGCGTTCTCGAAGGTGCCTCCAGCTCGGAGATCGCCGCCGCCGAAGCAGCCGTGTTGGTAGCCCGGACCTCGCTGGACGACCTGCTCGAACCACCGTCCGAGAACGCCGTGACCCAGGCCGGCATCGCAGTCGAGGACGCCAGGACCGCGATGAACGACGCCCTCGACGGCGTCGACGAAGAGGATCTGCGACCGCTTCGACAGCAGGTCGATCAGGCCGAGGCGAGCGTTCGATCTGCTCGGAACGGTGTGGACACGGCGCTCATCTCCGTCCTCACGGCACAGAGCGCCTACTGCGGTCTCGACCCGCTCCCGGTCGACGTGTGCGACTCCGGCGATCTACCGCTCAGCGCGTCCGAGATCGGCACACTGACCTCGGCCGTCGACGACTACCTCGCCGACGACGATCCGACATCGGCGCAGGTGGCGCAATCGTTCGTCACGGCGAATGCCTCGTACGACAACGCCCTGACGAATCTGTCCAGCGCCCAGAGCACCCTCGACGTCGCCGAGGCGAACCTCGCCGACGCCGAGGCAGGGGCGTCGCCTGACGACATCGCCAAGCTCCGGCTCAACCTCAGTCAGGCGGTTGAGGCGTATGAAGACCTCGTCGGCGGACCGAGCGAGAGCCGGATCGCGCTTGTCGAGGCCGACCTCACCACCGCGCAGGCCCGGCTCGCCGACCTGGTGGCCGGAGCCGACCCCGCAGCGCGGACGTCGGCGTACGCCGCGCTCGAATCGGCTCAGGCCAACCTCGCCACCCAGCAGATCCAGGCAGCCGAGCAGCTGGCAGTCGGTCCCCGGCCGGCAGTGCTCATGTACGGCTCGGCTCCGGCATGGCGTGAGATGAGCGAGAGCTCCACCCCGGGCCCCGACATCGAACAGCTCGAAACGAATCTCGCTGCGCTGGGGTTCGACGCCGAAGGCGCCATGGTCGCAGACGGTGTCTACGACGAGGCCACCGTTTCCGCCGTCATCGGGTGGCAGGAGTCGCTCGGTGTCGAGGCGACCGGTGACGTTCCTCTCGGGTCCGTGGTGTTCGTGGCCGGGCCGAGCCTGGTCGAAGACCAACTCGCAACGCTCGGTTCGACCGTCACCCCCGGGCTACCACTCCTCACGCTCACCCCGACCAGGAGCGGTGACGAGCTCCTCACGACCCAGCGAGTCGTCGCAGAACTCCCGCTGTCCGACCGGTCGCTCCTCGACATCGACTCGAGCGTCACGATCGAACTCCCGGACGGAACGCCGGTGGCAGCCGTCGTCGTCGACATCGGCAACGTCCCGCTCGGTGGCGGGCCGGACGGCTCCGATGCCTACGTCGAAGTCGAGATCCGTCCCGACGAGCCGATCGACGAGGTCTGGATCGGAGCATCCGTGGATGTCGAGGTCACGGCAGAACTGGCCGAGGACGTCCTGTCCGTCCCCGTCAGTGCGCTGCTCGCCCTGGTCGAGGGTGGATACGCGATCGAGGTGCCCGACGGAGATGGCACGCGTCTCATCGGGGTCGACACCGGCATGTTCGCCGACGGATTCGTGGAGATCACCGGCGACGGGATCAGTGAAGGGCTCGAAGTGGTGGTCCCGCGATGACCGCCGAGGCACCGGCGCTCGAACTCCGCAATGTCACGAAGGCGTACGGCGGCACTCCACCCGTGAACGCGCTCGATGACGTGACGGTCGCCATCCGGAGCGGAGAGATGGTCGCCGTCGTCGGCCCATCCGGCAGCGGCAAGTCGACGATGCTGCATGTGATGGGGACGCTCGACCGGCCGACCTCCGGGCAGGTGCTTGTCGACGGCGTCGACACGGGTCAGCTCGACGACAAGAGACTGTCGGCGTTGCGCGGCCGAAAGATCGGGTTCGTGTTCCAGCGGTTCTTCCTCCTCCCGGGTGTGACCGCCCTCGACAACGTCGCCAACGGACTGCTCTACCTCGGCGTCGACCTCGCTGTCCGCCGCGAACTCGCCTTCGATGCCCTGGCGAGAGTCGGGCTGGCTCAGCGAACGTCTCATGTGCCCAGCCAGCTCTCGGGCGGGGAACGCCAACGGGTCGCGATCGCCCGGGCGCTGATCCACTCACCTGCGATCATCCTCGCCGACGAGCCGACCGGCAACCTCGATTCGGTCTCGAGCGGGAACGTCATGGACCTCCTCGCCTCGCTTCACGGCGAGGGCAGCACGATCGCCGTGATCACCCACGACACCGACATCGCCGATGGGCTTCCGCGCCAGGTGCGACTGCTCGACGGGCGCGTCACCGAGGACACGGGCGTGGTGACGATCTGATGAGCGCTCCGGCAGTCCCGACGACATCGGTGGAACCGAGTCGCTTCCGGTTCATCGACGTGATGAGAACCGGCTCGTCGGGGCTCGGCACGCGTCGCGGGCGCACGATGCTCTCGGCGCTCGGCATCGCCATCGGGATCGCATCGCTCGTCGGAGTCCTCGGTCTGAGCGAGTCGTCGAAGTCCGACCTGCTTGCCGAACTCGACGCACTCGGGACCAATCTGCTCACCGTCCAGGCAGGCACCGGTTTCGGAATCGGCAACGCCGAGCTTCCAGAGACCACGGTTGGGATGGTCGGCCGGATCGGGACCGTTCTCCGGGTCTCGGCGGTGTCATCGGTCGACGCCAGCGTGCTGCGCACCGACTTCATCCCGTCGGGTCAGACCGGCGGGATCAGCGTCGTCGCGGCCGAATCCGATCTGCTCGACACGCTGGGAGGCTCTGTCGCGAACGGGACCTTCCTCGACGGGGCTGCGCTCGAATATCCGGCAGCGGTGTTGGGCTCGGTTGCGGCCGAGCGACTCGGGATTCGCAGCGTCGAGAACGGTGTCGCCGTGTGGCTTGGAGAGACCTGGGTGGAGGTCATCGGTGTCCTCGACCCGTTCCCGCTCGCCGCCGACCTCGATCGCGCCGTGATCGTCGGCACCGAAGCCGCCGAGCGTTTCCTCGACCAGGAACTGGTGCCGGGAACCGTCTACCTTCGGGTGAACCCGGACTTCATCACCGAGACCCGTGACATCATTCCGAGAACGGTGGATCCCGAGAACCCCGAGGAGGTCGAAGTGAGCAGGCCATCGGATGTACTCGTCGCCCAGGCCGCCGCCGAAGACGCCTTCTCCAGCCTGTTCCTCGGCCTCGGAGCCGTGGCGCTCTTCGTTGGTGGCATCGCAATCGCCAACATCATGGTGATCTCGGTGATCGAGCGGCGAGGTGAGATCGGTCTCCGGCGGGCGATCGGAGCGACCAGAGGTCACATCCTGCGACAGTTCCTCACCGAATCGTTGCTGCTCGGACTGATCGGCGGCGTCGCCGGCGTGCTCTTGGGGTCGGCGGTCACCGCCGGCTACGCGACCCTGCAGGGTTGGAGGATCATCATCCCGACCGTCGCCGTCACCGGTGGGCTCGCCGCGGCGGTGCTCATCGGAGCGGTCGCCGGTCTGTATC
>CBDTYK010000016.1:0-9010 GCA_965364595.1 uncultured bacterium | reverse complement strand
TTCGGGACTGAAGTCTCTGGTGGTGACGGAGGGCGGATGGTGCAGTGGTCGACGGGCAGGTGTGGCCACGCCGTCGCTGATCGACACGGAGCTTCGGACTGGAGCGGCATATGTGGCCAACAAACACCCTACGGTTGGGAGCAAGGCGGTACGGGGTGGCCACCCTGGCCCTTCTCACTTCATTCGGGACATTGGCTTCCGTGGGTGTATCGCCGGCGGCGGCTCAGACGGTGGATCCGAGTTTTTCGGTTCGGATGGTCGAGCAGGAGATCCACGGGCACAACTGGGAGCAGGGCATCGACGTCACCGCCGAGATCGACGACCCGACGAACGGCGACGGTGTCGATTGGTCCGATACCCAGCTCGCGCTGCCTCCCGAGTGGGATCCGACGGTGGGGTTCGTGCAGTTCCAGCCCTTCTTCGACGGCTACGTCATCCAGCCGGGTGACGTGGTGACGCTGACCCAAGTCGCCGGAGCGACGACGTACGTGAGAGAGCACACCGTGACCACGGTGACGGTGACCGACATCAACGAGATCACCGACGTCGTCACCGGGACCGGCGATGCAGGGACGACGGTCGGCGTCGACGTGTGGGACGATTCGAGCCAGGCCGGGCGCACGGTCACTGTCCAGACGGACGGCACCTGGAGCGCCGACTTCGGCACCGGCGACGTGTTCGACATCGCCGCAGGCACGGGGGGCGAGGCCCACCAGCAGGACGTCGACGGCGACAGCACCTCCTGGTGGATCCGGGTCCCGGACCCGGCCTTCTCCGTCGAGACGCCGGGCGGCGTGTGGTCGATCAATGACGGGTGGGTCGAAGGCCGGACGGTCACCATCACCGTCGACGACAACGACAACGTCGGCGATGGGCACCTCTTCCAGACCACCACCGAGGTCGTGAGTTGGGGGCCGAGCGTATGGGAGTCGGGCTGGGGATTCGACCAGTTCCCGTTCACGATCATGCCTGGCCACTACGTCACCGTTGGCGACGGCGTCGAGGTCGGCAAGACGCTGCACGTCGCCGAACTCGTGATCACGAACGTCGACGCCACCGCCGACGTCATCACCGGCACGGCTCCCGCCGGTGCCGCTGTCGACGTGCACGCCTGCAGCCAATTGGAGTGCGAGACCATCGTCGTCACCGCGGACGGCTCCGGCGCGTGGACCGCATCCTTCACTCTGGACATCCAGACCGAGTTCGGCGGCGCCGCCCAGATCCACGACGCGGACGGTGACACCACGTACCGGGGATGGCAGCTGCAGGATCCGTATTTCGGGGTCGACGTCGCCAACGAGGAGATGTGGGCTGTCAACTGGCCCGCCGGCGAAACGCTCACGTTCCAGGTGTTCGCCGACCAGTCCAAGAACGACCTGCTGTGGGCCGACACGATGACCGTGTTCGGCACCCCGTGGCAGAACACCGAGGCCGGCTACCGCTTCTGGGACGATTTCGACATACAGGGCGGCCAGTGCTTCACCGTCACCGACGGCGTCACGTCCAAGGATCTCGTAGTCAGCTCGGTGATCATCACCGACGTCGACCCGTTCGACGACACCTACGCGGGCACCGTCGACCCGGCGATCCCGGAAGACGTTGGGACCGAGGTGTGTGCCTGGGCGCGGACAGCCGACTCCAATCAGGGTGTCGAGCTTTGCGCCATGCCCGACGGAGACACCGGTGAGTGGATCATCGACTTCACGGGCGTCGGCGACATCATCCCGGGCGATCACCTCGCGGTGTATCAGCGCGATCTCGACGACGACGAAACCAGCCACAGTTGGGGTGTGCCACCGTGGATCTACGTCGAGCTTGCCGAGCAAGACGAATCCGGCAACGACCTGTATCCCGATCGGGTCCACCTCGATCAATGGGTGGGACCCGTCGATATCTCCCTCGACGGCGTCGAAGTGATATCTGACGTCGTGACGAACGGGCAGGGGATCACCGTTGATCTCGACGTGGAGATCGGCCAGACGATCCGGGTGGTCGACGCCCAGAACGACAAGGAGCTCCTGATCGAGCTGCTCACGGTTGACGAGGTCACGGCGTGGGATGATCCCGTGCAGCCGAGCACGGCGTTTGGCACCGTTGGGATCCCTGCCACCGATCAGCGCCAGGTCCAAGTGACGGCCTCGGCCGACTACGGCTGGTGGACGGAACGATGGGTCCCGGTCACTTCCGGGCAGTACCAGGCGGATTTCGCCAACCCTGGCAACGGATGGCGAGAGAGCGAGATCGGGTACTTCGGCGAGGGTGGCGCCGACGACATCTATCTCGGAGGAGAGGTGCGCTCCCATCTGTGGGACTTCGACAACGACCAGGTGCAGGCGATCTGGCACACGTGCAACCCGCGCATCATCATCGTGCGCAACAATGACCGCATCGAAGCGGTCTGCTTCCCCGAGGGCTCCGAGCTGGTGATCGAGCTCGACGATCCGGCGTTCGACGGGATCGAGTGGACCAGCGGCGATCCCGTGATCGTGACCCGCAATCCGGAGAAACCCTGGGAGACGCTGGTGGTGTTCGGGCTCGGCGACTACCAAGCGCCTCCTGCCGCGGTTGTCACGGCTACCGCCACCGACGAAGGAGGCACCACGCTCGTCGAGGTCACGACCGAGGTGATTCCGTTCACCGTCGATCAGGTCGATGTCGACAACGAACGCGTGACCGGCACCGCTCCGGTCGGTGTCGAAGTCCTGGTCGAAGCCGACGAGCAATGGCGCCACCCGATTGCCAATGAGTTCGGCTATTGGGTCGCCGACTTCAGCGTCCCGGGTGAGGGTCAGGCCCAGCAGCAGAGCGTCGACATCGGGCCTGGTAGCTCAGGTGGAGCCACGCTCATCGACGAGTACGGCAGCGCCACCACCATTGCATGGTCGGTCTCGAACGCGAACTTCCAGGTCTCTGCCGAATGGGACCAGATCTGGATCAACGAGTTCGAGCCGAATACGACGCTTGCGATCACCGTGGACGACCACTCCGGGAGCGGGCCGGTGACGGTGCCCGGTGGGCCTTACGTGACCGGAGACGAGGGCTTCCTCGACGTCGACTTCGAGTCGGTACTCGACCTACAGCCCGGGGACACTGTGTCTGTGAGCGACGGGATCACGACCAAATCCCACACGATCACGGATCTCGCCGTGACCGAGCTCAGCGAGAACGCCGACACGGTGAGTGGCTATGCCGCACCCCTCAGCGATGTCGACGTGTGGGTCCATGACACCGAGGCCTGGCGGCACGTGGTCGCCGATGCCGGCGGGCACTGGCTTGCAGACTTTGGTGTGCCGGGCGATGAGCCTGGAGAGTCGTACCTCGCCGATCTCCTGCCCGGCACGAACGGGAATTCCGGGCAATGCGACGTCGATGCCGATTGCACCACCGCCGGATGGAACATCGTGAACCCACAGATCAACGTCGACGCTCACGGGGACTGGCTGTGGGGCAATGATTGGACCCCTGGCGAGTCCGTTGCCATCACGATTGCCGGCGTGCTGTACGACACGTGGGTTGCCGATGGCGACGGCACCATCGGAGACTGGCAGGTCCCGATCACCGTCGATCTCATCGCCGGCACGACCGTCGAGGCCGCCGGTGGGGATGTGACCAAGACGCACACCGTGACGGACCTGGCGATCACCGCTGTCGATGCGGCAGCCGACACGATCTCCGGGATCGGCACCCCATTCGCCTGGGTGGACGTGTCATTCCACGACGGCCGAGACGGCGTGCAGGTCCAGGCCGATGCTGACGGGATCTGGACGGCCGACTTCGCCGGATTCCAGGATCTGCGGCCAGGGGACAGCGGTGCCTCCACCGAGTGTGACGGCGACGGCGACTGCACTTACGCCGACTGGTGGATATCCAATCCGCACTTCAACGTCGATCCACACGGCGATTGGGTGTGGGGCCACGGGTGGCAACCCAGTTCCGAAGTGGCCGTCACGATCGGCGCTTTCGAGGCCACGCTATCGACCGACGAGTGGGGGGACTTCGGCGAAGGGTGGGATCAGAGAGCGGTCGACCTCGTCGCCGGGATGGAGGTCGTGGTCACCGACGGGATCGCTACGAAGAGACACACCGTCACCGGGTTGACCGTGACCGGTACAGACGCGGCGGCGGACGTCATCACCGGCTCAGCAGGGGCGTCGTCGTGGGTCCAGGCCGGCATCCACGACACTGAGGCTTGGGTCGAGGTCCAGGCGGACGGTGCCGGGTTGTGGACCGCAGACTTCTCTGCGCTCCATGACATCGTGCCTGGCAGCAGTGGGTACTCCAATGAATGCGACGGGGACGGCGACTGCACGTTTGCCGACTGGCACATCGCCAACCCGACGTTCTCGGTCGAGACTCCGCAGTGGATCTGGTCCAGTAACGATGACTGGGAACTCGGCGACACGATCACGCTGACCATCGACGACCCGGGCTTTCCTGGCCCCATGACGACCACGGTCGCGCAGGACGAGGAGAATCCGGAGTACGTCGATTGGTGGTTCGACCTCGATGGCGTTTTCGAGATCGAGCCGGGCCACATGGTCACGGTCACCGACGGGGAGTACACCAAGTCTCTCACCGTCACCGATCTCATCATCGAGCTCGTCGATCCCGATGCCCGAACGGTGACCGGGTGGTTGTTCGGCCCGGATGGCATCCCACTGCCAGACGCCTCCGTCGACGTCCACGTTGACAACGAACACGGCAACAGTCACCGCACAGTGATGACGGCCGCGAACGGCTCCTGGGTCGCCGATTTCTCGGTGCCTGGAGACGGCGAGGGCCCCGAGTTCGAACCCTTCGAGATCGTGCCCGGCACGGGCATCTCAGCCCAGGTGTTCGACGGCGACTGGGACTCGACGCATCGTGGTGTCTGCTTCGATTGCGACGACACCCAGCACATCGACCCGATCGACCTCGAGGCGGGCGACGTGCTCGTCTCCGAGACCGACGGAACCTTGTGGGTGTACGACCCGGACGACGGGAGCCTGGAGGAGCATCTGCTGCCGTTCGGTGGGGTATGGGACATCCAGTTCGTGTGGCAGAACACCCTGTTCATCGCCAACACCGGCGGTGGGCGCATGTGGGCGCTCGATCTCCCCACCGGAGAGCTGTCACCGCTCGACGATCCGCTGTTCGGACAACCGTTCGGGATGACGATCGAGTCGGACTCCGTCGGCTGGAATCCGGTAGCGATGTGGGTCGCCGATGGAGCGTCCGGCATTCTGCGTTTCGACGACGGCGGCGCAGTCGGGATCGTGGTCACGCCCGACGGGTCGGTGTACTTCACCGATCTGAGCGGCCGGCTGTTCGCCGTCGATCAGACAGAGCCCGACAACTACCGGCTCGTCACCGACGTCGAGGGCTACCGCCTGAACGGAATCATCGTCTTGCCAGACGGGTCGATCCTGGCCACATCGATGGGCCCGGCGGCGCTGATCACGATCGATCCCAACACCGGTGACTACGAGGTGCACGAGTACTCCGAGCTGTGGTCGCCCGAGGACTCGGCGCTGGGTCGGACCGGCGAGGTCTACGTGATCGACTCGGGATTCGAGACCGACTTCGGTGACCAATCCGGCCTCTACCTGCGCAACGCCGACGGTACGCTGACCCAACTCGTCAGCCACCACGACTACCCCGAGTTCGGCGACACCGTCGACGTGCTCGTGGTCGGGCCGACCGTCACGGTGACCAAGACGGCGTCGCAGACCGAGGTGTTCGCACCCGACGGCGATCTCATCGAGTACACCGTCGACGTGATGAACCAACTCGGACCGTTCGGTCAGGTCTCTCTCGACGCCTTGATGGACTCGATGTACGGCGACCTGTTCGGTCTCGGGACGTGCGCAACGGTCAGCCCTCTGAGCTCGGGCGACAGCTACACGTGCCCGTATCAGGTACACATCGCCGGCGACGCCGGCGAGATCACCAATACCGTGACCGTCTCCTGGACCGATGAGTGGGGCTACTCGGGCGAGTCGTCCGACTCCGCGACGGTCGCAGTGGTCGAGGCATCCGTCTCGATCGACAAGACGATCGCCTCGGCATCGGCCGGCCCCGGTGACGGGATCCTCACCGCGCCGGGCGAGACCCTGACGTGGCACTTCGTCGTGACCAACGACGGCGACGCCGATCTGATCGATCTCGTGGTCGAGGACGATGTCTTCGGCGAGATCTGCCTCTTGAGCAGCCTCCTCCCGGGGGCGTCGGCCACGTGCACGCTCGACGCTACGGCCGAAACCGGCGAACACGCCGACGTTGCCTCGGTGACCGGAACAGCGGTCGACGCCGACGGCGACACGAAGGCCGTGGAGGCCGAGGACGGCAGCTCGTACGTCGGGCTCGACGCTGTCTCCGTGACCGACAGTGAGCTCTGTGTCATCGACGGGTTCGATCTCGTGTTCACCCCCGACATGAAGAACTGGCCGGGGCGCTTCAAGCTCTCGGCCAGCAACCCGGGGCAGTTCTACTGGAACGGGTTCGTTGGGGCCGGTGAGCCGGTGACGATCGGAGTCGAGGTGCCCTATCCGTTCGTGACACAGGGGGCGATGCCGCTCCACGACCATGGCGGAGTCGCCGTGGGTGACGGCAGCTGCTTCACCCCGCTCGACGAGGGCATCGGTCATGGCGCCGTCTTCGGTCTGCATGACTACACCGACACAAACGGTGACGGAATCGTCGGCTTTGGCGACGTTCACATCGTCGAGGTCGAGGTGGCGGCCGGATTCCACTACTTGAACCTGCATCTCGAGTACGGGCTCGAAGGCTCCAAGGGGTGGTCGAGTGACGGATCCAATGCCTTCAACGATCCGGGAATCGCCCCCGATCTGGTAGGCATCGATGTGCTGGATGTCACAGATCACGAGTTCACGATCTGGACGGACGGCGTCCGCAACGACGACTCGGCTGTGGTCATCGCCAACCACAACGAGTTCAAGAACGTCAAAGGCTTTGGCGGCCTCGTGGTCTCCGCTGACGACGGCACCCCCGTTGTCGGGGCGCAGCTCGAGTTGAGGGACGCCTCTGGGACCCTGATCGAGACGCTGACGACCGACATCCACGGCTGGTATCTCTCAAGTTACCGGCACAACGGCAAGGAGACGGCCTACGACATCGCACTCCTCGATCCCGCCGGCGGTGATCTGGCCGTCGTACGGGTGACGGTGGGGAAGGGGGTGAAGTTCGGCGAGGCCGAATTCGCGACGTAGCCGACGTGGGGGCGGGGGTTTCGCAGCAGTCGAGCCCCCGCTCCGCGCCAACCGTGTTCGTCCGCCGCCGACATCAGCCATCGACAGCCGGCTGCATCTCCATGACGGGTAACCGAACCGCACGCTGCGCGCCACATGGTGTGCGCTTCGCGATCTGCGCCGGTTCTTGAATTGGGTTCTCGCGCATCGCTGGATGCCCGATACGCACGAGATCGGAATACGCAGGACCGCACACCATCGCTTATCTCACCTGCGTGTGTGTCGACAGGGGTGGGGAGCAAGGAAGCTCACAGAAGACACACGGAGGTGGCGCCATGCGGCGCACGTCGAAAGACAACCAGGGACGGCCGTCATGCTGACCATCGTCGGCATCGTCCTGTCCGTCATCGCCATCGTTGCTGCGACACTCATCGACGGCAACAGCTTCGGCGCCCTGATCGGCCCCTCCTCACTCGTCCTCGTCGGACTTGGATCGCTCGGAGCGACCATCGCCGGCTACGACCTCCCGGACGTCAAGCGCCTTCCGAAGGCGGCTATCGCCTCGTTCACCCAGAAGATCCAAGACTCGAGCGCCACCGTCAGCCTCCTCATGCGGTTCGCCGAGACTGCACGGAAGGAGGGCGTCCTCGCCCTCGAGTCGAGCCTCAAGGACGTCGAGGACCCGTTCCTCCAATCCGGCCTCCAGCTCGTCGTCGACGGCATGGACACCGACACCATCCGAACCATTCTCGATACCGAACTCGACGCGCTCGACACCCGTCACCAGACGATGATCGGGATGTACAAAGCCCTCGGTGGCTACGCACCGACGATGGGCATGGTCGGAACGGTCATCGGCCTGATCAACATGCTCCAGAACCTCTCGGACCCCTCACAGCTCGGCCTCGGCATGTCGGTCGCCTTGCTCACCACCCTCTACGGCGTCATGTTCGCCAACCTCTTGTACATGCCGATCGCCAACAAACTCGAGCGGCTCCACAACGCCGAGCTCGAGAGCCGGGAGCTGGTCGTCGAAGGCATCCTCGCCATCCAGGGCGGGTCCAGCCCACGGCTGCTCGTCGAGCGGCTCGAAGCGCGACTCGATCCAGCCTCACGCATCGGCCACCAGGCCCGCGCAGGGGCCTCCAAGGAGGCTGCCTGATGGCCAGGCGCAAAGGCAGCGCGGCGAGCGAAGACTCCGGCGGTGCATGGCTCACGACGTACGGCGACACGGTGACGCTGCTGCTCGCCTTCTTCGTCATGCTGTACGCCATCAGCCAGGTCGATGCAGTGAAGTTCCAACTGCTGGTCTCAGGGCTCGAGGACCCATTCGACAACAAAGCGGCTGTCGAGGGTCTGCTGGAAACGGGGAATGGGATCGTGGGGCCGACCCAGCGCCAGCAGCCGCAGCCCACAGGAGTACAGGGGATCGACATCGGGCCGGCGCACGTCGAACTCGGCCAGCCGACCGCCGTGACCGATCCTGTCCCGAACCGCACCCTCGCCACCGAGTCGGACCTGATCGAGGTCAGGGATCAGCTCCTGGAGGCCTTCGAGCTGATCGGCATCTCCACCCGGCTCGGAGCCGAAATCGACACCAGAGGACTCGTCATCTCGATCGCAACCGACGACGTGTTGTTCGCATCCGGTTCTCCGGAACTGGCTCCGGACGCCGCCGAACTCGTCGGGGCGATCGCTCCAGTGCTTCGAGACTTCGACAACGAGATCCGAATCGAAGGCCACACCGACACGGTGCCGCTGAACGACAACGGCTACACCAACTGGAATCTCTCCAGCGACCGGGCGTTGGCCGTCCTCGGGCT
>CBDTYK010000015.1:0-9068 GCA_965364595.1 uncultured bacterium | reverse complement strand
GCCGGCCGTTCCCGGACGAGCCGATCGACCAACTGAGACTGGCCATCGAGGCCGTGTTCCGTTCCTGGGACGGGAAACGAGCGCGTGACTATCGCAACGCAGCCGGAATCGCCCACGACCTGGGCACCGCCGTGAACATCCAGACGATGGTCTTCGGCAACATGGGTGATTCTTCGGCTACCGGCGTGGCGATGTCCCGCAACGCGACGACCGGTGAACCCGGGCTCGAAGGCGACTACTTGACCAACGCCCAGGGCGAGGACGTCGTCGCAGGCATCCGAGTCACCAAGCCGATGGAGCAACTCGCCGATGAGATGCCAGAGTTGTACCGGCGGTTCTCGGACATCGCAGGCTCGCTCGAGCAGCACTACCGCAACATGCAGGACATGGAGTTCACGATCGAGCAGGGAAAGCTGTGGCTCCTGCAGACCAGGGATGGCAAGCGCACTGCACAGGCTTCGGTCCGGATCGCCGTCGACATGGCCGGCGAGGGGCTCATCACACGTGACGAGGCGCTCGAACGTGTCACCCCCGCACAGGTCGAGTTCTTCCTCCATCCGTCGTTCATTCCGGAGTCCAAGGAGGCGGCAGTCGACCGGGGGGCTCTGTACGCATCGGCGCTCAACGTGTCACCGGGAGCGGCGGTCGGCATGGTCGCCTTCGACGCCGATCTCGCTGAGGAGTGGGCCGGGCAGGGGCGCGCCGTGATCATGGTTCGCCCCGAGACCAAGCCCGACGACGTGCACGGCATGCTGGCCTCCCAGGGAATCCTCACCTCGCGCGGCGGGCGCACGAGCCACGCTGCACTGGTCGCCAGGCAGTTCGGCAAGCCGGCGGTGGTCGGCGCTGAGAGCATCGACATCGACTTGACCGAGCGCGTCATGACCTGTGGCGATGTCGCCGTCGCCGAAGGCGACTGGATCTCGATCGACGGCACGACCGGCGACGTCTTCCTGGGCCAGCTCGAGACCCAGACACCGGACCTCGAGAACGACTGGCTCCGTCAACTGCTCGAATGGGCGGACGAGGTGAGGGACATCGGCGTGTGGACCAACGCCGATCATCCCGATGACGCCTTGCTGGCTCGTTCGTACGGCGCCGAGGGAATCGGTCTGACGAGGACGGAGCACATGTTCTTCGACCCGGCTCGCCTCCCCATCATGCAGAAGATGATCATGGCGACGAGCCCGGCCGACAGTGCCGAGGCGCTGGCGCAGCTGCTTCCGTTCCAGCGGGCCGACTTCGCCGGCCTGTTCCGGGCGATGGATGGACTGCCCGTGACGATCCGGTTGATCGACCCGCCACTCCACGAGTTCCTCCCGAGCCTCGAGGACCTGACCCACGAGCTGGCGGATCTGAAGATCCGGCTGCTCAGTGCGGGCACCCTCGACGAGATCGACGAGCTCCTCGGGAAGATCGAGAGCTCCGAACACATGCTGGTCGAGGTCGAGCGCCTCCACGAGGCGAACCCGATGCTCGGGTTGCGTGGTGTCAGACTCGGCCTGATGATGCCTGGGCTCACGCGGATGCAGGTGCGTGCGATCTTCGAGGCGGCCGTCCAGGTCGCCAAGGAGGGCGTCGACGTGCATCCCAAGATCATGATCCCCCTCGTCTCCCACGCCAACGAACTGCAGCGCCAGCGCGACGAGCTCGAGGAGGAGGCGCAGGCGGTGATGCACGAGGCGAACACGAACATCGAATACGAGTTCGGAACGATGATCGAGACGCCTCGCGCAGCGCTGACCGCGGATCAGATCGCCGAGTACGCCGGCTTCATCTCGTTCGGCACGAACGACCTGACACAGATGACGTACGGCCTGTCACGGGACGATGCAGAGAAGGCCTTCCTCGTGGCCTACCTCGAGCAAGGGATTCTCGACCGGAACCCGTTCGCCACGCTGGATGCCGATGGCGTCGGACAGCTGATGGAGATCGCTCTGCGGAAGGGCCGTGGCGCACGCCCGGGCCTCGAGACGGGGGTCTGCGGTGAGCACGGCGGAGACCCTGAGTCGATCGACCTGTGCAGGTCGCTCGGCCTGGACTATGTGAGCTGCTCGCCACCGCGAGTACCCGTCGCTCGGCTGGCTGCGGCGCAGGCAGCGCTTCGCCAGAAGGCACCGGACGACCTGTCGGCGATGCCCAGCCAAGTGTGAGCAGTTCGGGGGATCGGCGTTTCCGCGCCGGTCCCCCGAACTCCGACGGTCACCCACGCACGGATGATGACCCGTCGGGGTACGCTCGCTAGAGGTCCGACCAGATGAAAGGATCCTGATGGACGATCCGAACTCGACAGTTCCCACCGACCACATCGGGCTCGAGGTGCTGTCGAACGCGGAATGCGATGCCCTGCTGGATTCGACACGGATCGGCCGGATCGCGTTCGTGGCTGACGGCGATGTCGTGATCTTCCCGGTCAACTACCGATACATCGACCACACGATCGTGTTCCGCACCGCTGACGGCACCAAGCTCGAGGTCGCTGCGAACCACCAGCCGGTGGCCTTCGAGATCGACGGATACGACCTCGACACCAAGACCGGATGGAGCGTGCTGGTCAAGGGCATCGCCAGGTACGTGCTCGAGGACGAGGAAGAGGCGATGCTCGCCAAGCTGGACCTCCGCCCCTGGGCACCGCTGACGCAGGTCAGGCGGTGGGTGCGAATCTCCCCGGAAGAGATCACCGGACGCAAGATCGTCTGATCTTTCGAAGCTACTCGGGCTGAATCGTCGATTTTTCGGCCATCGTGCCGAAAAAAGGAGAGTAGCTTCAATGACGGTACCCACGTCGACTCGTCACGTCCATGCATTCGACGCCGCCGATGGCGCAGAGATCGACCGGCTCGGCGGCAAGGGAGCGGGCCTCGCTCGGATGACCTCGCTCGGCCTGCCGGTCCCACCGGGCTTCACGGTCGATACCGGCGTGTGTCAGGTGGTCCTGCGCAACGGCGCACTGCCCGACGACATCTGGGACGAGGTCTTGGCCGCGCTCCAGGATCTCGAACATCGCACGGGTCGGACCTTCGGCTCGGGCCCGGCCCCGCTGCTCCTCTCGGTGCGCTCCGGTGCCGCCGTCTCGATGCCGGGCATGATGGACACCGTGCTCGATCTGGGAGCTTCGAAGTACTTGATCGACGACCTCGCCGCATGGGCGGAAGACCCCCATTTCGCCTATGACGCCCGCCGGCGACTGCTGCAGATGTTCGGAGGTGTCGTGCTCGGCGTCACCGACGACCGATTCCAGAAGATCCTCCGGGCTACCCGCGCCGAGGCGGGGGTCGCCTCGGATGCGGAACTGAACGCCGGACACCTCGCTCGGGTCTGTGATCGATTCGAGGCAGCGCTCGCAGCCGATGACCTCGTCGTGCCCGAGGACCCCTTGCTGCAACTGCGCCAGGCGATCACGGCCGTCTTCGCATCGTGGAACACGCCGAGAGCCATCCACTATCGCAAATCGAACCGCATCCCAGACGACCTCGGGACCGCCGCAACCGTCCAGATGATGGTGTTCGGCGACCTCGGCGAGAACTCAGGGACCGGCGTCTGTTTCACCCGCAATCCGATGACGGGTGAGAGCTCACCATATGGCGACTACCTGCCCCAGGCGCAGGGCGAGGATGTCGTCGCAGGCCTGCGCAACACGATGAGCCTCGACGACCTGGCAGTTCGCCATCCCGGTGTGCACGGCCGCCTGGTCGAGATCATGGATCATCTGGAGCACACGACCACCGACATGTGCGACATCGAGTTCACCGTCGAGCGCGAAGAGCTGTTCATCCTCCAGACCCGCGTCGGGAAGCGGTCGGCTGCCGCTGCGGTTCGCATCGCAGTGGAGATGGCCGAAGCCGGACTCATCAGCTACGAGGAGGCGCTGCGCCGTGTCGAACCATCGACACTCGAGCAGCTGGGTCGACCGGCCATCGACCGGGCTCAGGCCGGCCGTCCGGCGCTGACTGGGATCGGAGCATCACCAGGCGCCGCTCAGGGGATCGCGGTCTTCGACCCCGACCGGGCCGAAACGGTCGCATCGGAGGGCAGGGCAGTCATCCTCGTTCGTGAGGAGACGACACCAGACGACATTCACGGTATGACGGCAGCGGTGGGAATCCTCACGAGCCAAGGAGGCAAGACGTCGCATGCCGCCGTCGTCGCGCGCGGCATGGGGAGGCCCGCCGTGACAGGCGCCTCCTCACTCGAGATCGAGGGCTCGGTCGCAACCGTCGGAGCCATCACGATCAGCGAAGGAGACGAGATCACCATCGACGGGAGCAGCGGCGATGTGTTCGTCGGTCTCACGCCGCTCGTCGAGCCCGAGCCGCTCCCCGAGCTCGACCGCCTGCTCGAATGGGCCGACGAAGTGAGAACGCTCGGTGTGCGTGCGAATGCCGACTCCGGCCCCGATGCCGCCCGTGCGCGAGCCGCAGGAGCAGAAGGGATCGGACTGGCCCGAACGGAGCACATGTTCATGGGGGAGCGCCTCGGCATCGTCCAGCGCATCATCCTGACCGACGACGAGCACGAGCGGAACGGTCGTCTCGATGAGCTTCGGAGCACCCAGACAGGCGACTTCGAAGACCTCTTGAGAGAGATGGACGGGTTGCCGGTCATCGTGCGGCTCCTCGACCCGCCGCTTCACGAGTTCCTCCCGGACTCCCTCGACATCGGCCGTGACATGTTGGAACGGGTGCGGGCCGGGGAATCGACCGAAGACCTCGAGTTGCTCGATCGCCAGGTACGGCGTTGGAGTGAGGAGAACCCGATGCTCGGGCTCCGCGGCGTGCGACTCGGACTGGTGATCGCCGACATCTACCGCCTCCAGATCGAAGCTGCGTTGGAAGCCGTGCGACGCCGAGTCTCCGCGGGCGGGGATCCCCGCCTCGAGATCATGATCCCACTGGTGAGTACCAGCGAAGAGCTCGTCCGGATGCGTCAGATCGTCGACGGGGAAGTCGAATCGATCAATCGAGAGCACAGGACAGGCATCGAAGTGCAGGTGGGCACGATGATCGAGCTCCCCAGAGCTGCGCTGACCGCAGACGAGATCGCTGCCCAAGCCGACTTCTTCTCGTTCGGAACGAACGATCTCACCCAGATGACGTTCGGACTCAGCCGCGATGACGCCGAAGGTGCCTTTCTCGGGCAGTACCTCGAAGAGGGGATCTTGCCGAAGGACCCGTTCCGAACACTCGATGTCAAGGGGGTCGGCAGGCTGATACAGATGGCGGTCCGGGCAGGACGCGAAGCCAAGCCGAATCTGACGATCGGCGTGTGCGGAGAGCACGGGGGCGACCCCGACTCGATCGACTTCTTCCTCAGCGAGGGACTGGACTACGTCTCGGTGAGCGCGCCCCGCGTGCCCGTAGCACGCCTCGCCGCTGCACAAGCTCAGCTCCGTGCGCTCGAGAGAGTCGCCGCACTCAACTGATCAGCGATCGAGCTGCGCTCCATGGATCGAGTGCGCCGCTTGCGACCTGCTCGATGAGATCGGCCGGAACCTCGAGGCCGCCGAGCCGGGCAGACAGTTCGGCGTTGGCTGCCCGGGAGATCAGCATTGCGAGCTGCCGGCGGCGCCGATCGACTCCACGGTGATCAGAGGAGAGCCAATCGCGATGTCGCAGCACCTCATTCCACAAGTCGGCGACTCCGGTGTGTTCGACTGAGCTCGTGCGAACGATCGGCGGGCGCCAGGAAACGGAACCGCCCAGCTCCAACATCAACGTGAGGTCTCGCTCGACCTCGTCAACCCCGGCCAAATCGGCTTTGTTGACGACGAGGAGGTCGGCGATCTCGAGAAGGCCGGCTTTCGAGGCCTGGATGCCGTCGCCCCACCCGGGGGTCACGACCACGATGGTCGTGTCCGCGGCTTCGGCGATCTCGGTCTCGCTCTGCCCCACCCCGACCGTCTCAACGACGATGACGTCGAATCCGGCGTGTGCGAGCACGACGAGCGCTCGAGAGGTTGCATCGGAGAGGCCGCCGAGATGACCACGTGTGGACATCGACCTGACATACACGCCGGCGTCCGAGACATGGTCTTGCATTCGTATTCGGTCGCCGAGAATGGCCCCACCCGTGAACGGACTCGACGGATCGATTGCGAGCACCGCAACCTTCTCGCCCCGCGAGCGGAGGTGAGCGATGAGCTCGGAAACGAGGCTCGATTTTCCCGCTCCGGGCGCTCCGGTGACCCCGACCACGACAGGACCCTCCGTGCCGCGATAGACGGTCGCGAGAAGCGCATCCGCGCCCGATCTCCGGTCTTCGACGATCGAGATCGCCCGTGCAATGGCACGTCGGTCGCCGGCTCGGAGTCTGCTTGCGAGGTCGTCGATGTCTGTCGGCACTGGCACGTGGGAGAGGCTAGAGCCACGGCACCTTCGTTACAGGTGACACCCCCGGTAGAGAGCCCGGCGGGAGACCGGGCTGTGTACGCGGTTCATAGATCGGTACTTGGAACAGGCACGGAGTTGTGCAACACTGCCGCACTAGTTAGGACTATCACTTCAACACACGAAGTGACTAGTTATTTCTTCCCAGGGGGAAGCAGTCACACGACGCTGGAGGATTTCACATGCAAGGACGGAATGTCGATCGCATCCGCTCGGCCCTCTCGATGCCGATCGCCATTGCGGTGGTACTCGCGCTTGCGGCCATCCCGGCCCTGGGGGGGCGCAACAACGATCACGACAACGGAAACCGCGGAAAAGGGCCGCAGGCGGCACACCTCACCGCAAACTGCAACCCATGCACTGTCGGACAGCCAGTCGAGTTCTCGGGAGCAGGCTACGAGACGGACCGGCCCGCTCATCTCGATGTGGATGGCAGCCCGGCCCTCACGGGCGTTGCCGAAGATGGAACAATCTCATTCGTCTGGCCGGGGTTCGAACACGCCGGCACGTACACCGTGAGCGTGTCCCAGGATCGCAATAGGAACCGATCCGAGCTGAAGGCATCCCTCGCGGTCGAGATCGTCGACCCCTCTGACGCCGGCTCCGACACTGCGCCGACGCTCCCTGTGGAATCCACCACCACGACGATTGCCGCGCCGACGCCGACGTCATCGACGACCACCACGACGACGACGGCTGCTGCGCCCATACCGACGTCGACGACGACCACGACGGCCGGGACCCCGACGACAACCACAGCACCAACCACAACGACAACGACACAGGCCGCAACACCGACAACCCAGGCGGCCGGTGGCACGGCGGGCCCGACGGAGTACGTCTTCAGCCAAACGACGACTCTGACGGACCAGGTCCTGGCCCTACGACCAGGAGACTCGATTCGACTCGAGAACGGGGCTCGCCTCATATTCGGCAAGAACGCCACGCTCGACGCACAAGGCAGCCCTGTTTCCACGTGGTCGTGGAACGGGCGAGACTTGTCGAGCGTCAGCAGAAACCTCGAACGCGACATCGAGATCACAGGACGGGGACACCTCATGTTCGCCGCTGGATCGCTGCCTGCGACCATCCGATACGTCGAGGTCGACGTGCAGCCAGACGCCGTGCTCGGCCACTATCCGCTCCATTGGCATTTGGCCGGCGACAGTTCTCGAGGCACCCTCGTCGAAGGCGTCGTGGTGAAGAACTCCACGAACCGCGCATATGTCCCCCATGGCTCCCACGGCATTACCTTCAAGAGCAACATCGCCGTCAACACGGTCGGAGCGGCTTTCTGGTGGGACTCGGCACGGTTTGCGACCGATCGCTTCACCTACTTCCCCGAGAACGAGTCTCACGACATCACGGTGGACCGTCTCCTGGTCGATGGCGTGACCAATGAAGTCGGGGACGACCGGGGTTTTCGCCTCGGCGGCGTCGACCTCAAGCATGGCCGCAACAACAGCATCACGAACTCGGTCGTCGTGAACGTGCACCCTTCACACCAGAAGGACTGCGCAGCGTACGTATGGGGCGAGGACGATTCGGGAGTGTGGGACTTCAGGAACAACCACGGGGACTCGAACTGTCATGGCATCTTCGTGTGGCAGAACAACGGCAATGCTCATGTCATCGACGGGTTCTCAGGTGGGGGTATCGACCACGGCGCATACGGGAACAACTACTCGTACCGGAACGTGGACGTTCCATATGTTGAAGTCCATGCGAGCGGCTGGTCCATGTCCGACTCGACTGTCGATCAGATCATCTCGCAACGGCACCAATTCGACGGCTCAGTGTCGTTCGACCGAGTCACGGTCACCGGGCAGGTGATCCTCAACGACTCAGGCTCACAGCCCGTGGATCTCTTGTTCACCAACTCGGCCGTGTCATGCAGTCAGGTGAGTCGGCCCAACGCTCACCCCGAATCGGACGTGGTGATCGACGGGGTCCCTTGCCCTTGATCGGAGAGTCTCATGGCCGGTGCGGGCAGGAACGAGCGGCCTTGCGGCCTTCGCTTCTAGCCCGCCGGCCGTGGAAGCCGCCGCTGCTAGGCCTCGGCGTGAACCTCTGTGACCCCGGGAACCCGTTCGACGAGGATCCGTTCGATCCCGGACTTCAGCGTCATCATCGACATCGGGCAACCGCCACACGCGCCGACCATCTGGAGGTTGACGATTCCGTCGTCGACGCCCAACAAGACGATGTCGCCTCCGTCCATCTGGACGGCGGGACGGATGTAGTCCAGGGTCGCCTCGAGCTTCGCCATGTCGATGTCACCTGGTTCGACGGGCTTGTTGCTCTTGATTGATACGGGAACGGTGGTTTCAGTCATGGGGCCTGTGTGGATCGTACTTCTCGGTGGGTTCAACACGTAGTCGGCCATGGATGTTCCCAACTACGCCATACGACATACGCCGAAGGGTCCCCGCAACACCTCTGGTGCTGCCGGTGGGACCTCACACCAGGGCATCATGCCTTTGAAGTTCGCGGGGATTCAGTCCCCTCATCAGCGTTGCGTTCGGGGCGATTCAGTCCTCTCCGGGACACGGTCGCGGATTCCTTGGACGGAAGACGGTGGGACTTTCGACCTTCGCGTAGGGACCATTGCTCGTAGCAACGACTAGCTGCTTCCGCCACTGTGTGCACTGTCAACTACAGACATGTGATCAGGAGGTCACT
>CBDTYK010000014.1:0-9348 GCA_965364595.1 uncultured bacterium | reverse complement strand
CGAGGCCGATCGAGGACAGCAGCGAGCGCCTACGAGGCGAGCTCGAGGCGAGGACGATCCGCAACGATCAGTCCTTGGGTACGCAGAGAACCGGCTTGCCTGCCGTGAGGATGATCTCCTGGTTCTGGCTGCCCATGAGCAGCTTGCCGAGCCGCGACTTGTTCTTGACCGTCACCACGATCACGTCGGCGTCGAGCGCGTTCGCCGCCTGCACGATCTCCGACGACGGATCGCCGAAGAAGAGGTGTGTCGACGTCTTGATGCCCGGGGCGACCTCGCGCAGCAAGTCGTCGATCAGCGTCTTGGCCTTCTGCTCGGCCTGCTCGCGCAGCGGCTTGGCTTCGTGTGGCACGTCCGACACGTCGATCGATGCGCTCGTCATCACGTGGACGGCGAGGATCGTCCCGTTCGATTCGCCCGCAAGGGCAGCGGCCATCTCGACACCGGCGCGCGATGCATCTTCGAGATCGACGGGGACGAGAATCTTCGAGAACATGACTTCCTTTCGGTCTGGTGGGGACGCTAACCGATCGAGACTTCCCATGACAGGAAGGAACTCGTTTTCACTGGGGCCCTCGGTTCGGTAGCGTCACGCCGATGGCGGATTCTCTGGTCTCGGCGCGCAACCTGCAGAAACAATTCGGGACGTTCACCGCCGTCGACGGCATCGACTTCGACGTTCAGCCGGGCGAGGTGTTCGGCTTCCTCGGCCCCAACGGTGCCGGCAAGTCGTCGACGATGAAGATGATCGGCGCCGTCTCCCCGATCAGCGGCGGAACACTGTCCGTGCTCGGGATGAATCCGGGAGAGCACGGACCCGCCATCCGCTCCCGGCTCGGGGTGGTGCCGCAGGAGGACAACCTCGATCAGGAGCTCACGGTCGAGGAGAACCTGATGATCTACGGCCGGTACTTCGACCTCCCTCGCAAGGAGATCTCCCGGCGCATCGACGAGCTCTTGGAATTCGCCCAGCTGAGCACTCGCCGCAAGGATCGGGTCGAACCGCTGTCAGGGGGGATGAAACGCCGCCTGACCATCGCCCGCGGACTGATCAACGAGCCCGACCTGATGCTGTTGGACGAGCCGACCACCGGACTCGACCCCCAGGCACGACAGATCCTGTGGGACCGCCTGTACGCCCTCAAGCAAGAGGGCGTGACACAGATCATCACCACCCACTACATGGATGAGGCCGAGCAGCTGTGCGACCGGCTGGTGATCATGGACCAGGGCAAGATCGTCGCCGAGGGATCGCCCCAATCGCTGATCGAACGACACACGACGCGGGAGGTGCTCGAGTTGCGATTCCCGGCCGGGACGGCGCCGCCGGAGGAGTCACGACTCGACGGGATCGCCAAGCGGACAGAGACGCTGCGCAACCGGGTCGTGCTCTACACCGACGACGCCGAGCGTGCCATCGCAGCCGTCAACGACCGGGACATCGCGCCCGAGTCGACACTGGTTCGACGTTCGACGCTGGAAGACGTGTTCTTGACGCTGACCGGCAGGAGCCTGATCGACTGATGGCCACTCCACTCAGAGGATCGCTGCTGGTGCTCGAGCGCCAGGCACGGGTGTACAAGCACACGTGGCGTTCGTCGATCATCTCGACCTTCCTGAGCCCGACGCTCCTGCTGCTGGCGATGGGTGTCGGGCTCGGCTCGCTGGTCGACGATCGCAACGCGCCGGCGGGCCTCCCGTATCTCACCTGGCTGGCGCCCGGTCTGCTGGCTGCTGCGGCGATGCAGACGGCGGCCGGCGACTCGTCGTATCCGGTCATGGCCGGAATCAAGTGGATCAAGTCCTACGACGCCGCCCTCGCCAGCCCGATCGAGGTCCATCACCTCGTCGGTGGCCACGTCGCCTGGGTGATGCTGAGGCTCGTGATGGTCTCGGTCGTGTTCGCCGGGGTGATGACGGCCTTCGGCGCGACGAGCGTGCCGGAGGCATTGCTGGCGGTCGGTCCGGCGGTGCTGACCGGCTTCGCCTTCATCGGGCCCGTGACCGCCTACACAGCCGGACTTCAGAAGGAGACCGGTCTGGCATCGCTGTTCCGATTCGGGGTCGTACCGCTGTTCCTGTTCTCGGGCACGTTCTTCCCCATCAGCCAGCTTCCCGACTGGATGGAGCCGCTCGCACTCCTGACCCCGCTCTGGCACGGCGTCGAACTCACCCGGTGGGCGGCGCTCGGCCTCGACCCGACACTCAGCCCGGTCACCCACTCGCTCGTGCTGTTCGCCGTTGGAGCAGTCTTCCCGGTGTTCGCCTACCGCCGTCTCGCCGGGAGGCTGATCTCGTGAGCAGGACGCTGACCGCCCGCACCGTACCGGTCTCGGCGTTCGCCGGGCTGCGCGCCCACCGGCTGCTGGAGCGCAACTTCATGGTGTACCGCCGCGCCTGGATCGTGCTGTTCTCCGGTTTCTTCGAACCCGTCTTCTACCTGTTCTCGATCGGTGTCGGGGTCGGAGCCCTCGTCGGCACCGTGACCCTGCCGGACGGCTCGGTCGTTCCGTACACGACCTTCGTCGCCCCGGCGTTGTTGGGGGCGTCGGCGATGAACGGAGCCGTCTACGAGTCGACGATGAACATCTTCTTCAAGCTCAAGTACGGCAAGGTCTACGACGCCGTCCTGGCCACGCCGATGAAACCGGTCGACATCGCCGTCGGTGAGATCACCTGGTCGCTGATGCGTGGTGGCCTGTATGCGATCGGGTTCATGATCGTCATGACGGCCTTCGGACTCGTCGAGTCCTGGTGGGCGGTCATGGCGGTGCCCGCCGCCCTGCTGATCGGCTTCGCCTTCGCTGCGGTCGGGATGGCTGCCACCTCGTTCATGCGGAGCTGGCAGGACTTCGACATGATCACGCTGGTCACGCTGCCATTGTTCTTGTTCTCGGCGACGTTCTATCCGCTCGACGTCTATCCGCCGCTGATGCAGAACCTGACTCGGCTCTCTCCCCTCTATCACGGAGTCGAGATCATCCGGGCCGTCACATTGGGTCGGTTCGACTGGTCCCTGGCCGGCCACATCTCGTTTCTCGTGGTGATGGGTGCCATCGGGGTGACGGTGGCTGCCCGCCGCGTCGAGAAACTGCTGTTGAACTAGCCGTCCGTGCGATCGGCGGCGACTCTCAGGTCACGCCAATCCTCGAGCCCGAGCCGGACAGCCTTGATGAGCGCAGCGAGGTTTCCGCCGCTCACGACAAGCACATCGTCGATGACCGACTCGGGCGGCGTGATCTCGCCGTAGAGATCGTGCCAGGCGATCTCCATGGTTTCGAACAGGTCGAGCACCGCTTCCACCGAGCCGGGGTCGAAGCGTGCCGCGACACGTGCGGTGCGTGCTGCGCGACGCTCGGCCCGGGAGATCACGATGCCACTCCGGTCGGGTCTTCGAGGAACATGCCGTCACGCTACATCGCAGGATGAGGCGAACCTCGAGTCAGGATCCCAATGGTTGTGGTCCCGAACCCTGGGTTCGTCAACACGTCGGCTCGGTGGTCTCTACGCTCGGGTCCGATGGTGGATCCGCGCACGCAGATCGAGATGTACGCCTGGATGAAGCTCGCCAGAACCTTCGACGAGCAGATGGTCGCCATGTGGAAACAGGGCCGCGGGCTCGGCGGGACCTTCAGCGGTCGCGGTCACGAGGCCATCTCGGTCGGTGCCGGGATGGCGTTGGGTCGCGACGACGTGGTCGCCCCCATGCACCGGGACCTCGGCACCTATCTGGTTCGGGGTATGAGCCCCGAACGGATCTTCGGGAACATGCTCGGCAGGGCGACCGGCGCCAGCCGCGGCCGCGACGCCAACCTCCACGGCGTCGGGGATCTCGACCTCGGCATCATCGGGTTCATCAGCCACCTCCCCCAATCGCTTCCAACCACGCTCGGTGTGGCAATGTCGTTCAAGTATCGGAACCAGCCGCAGGTTGCGATGACGTTCGTCGGTGACGGCGGCACCACCGCGGGCGCCTTCCACGAGACCCTGAACATGGCGGGTCTGTGGCAGGCGCCGTTCGTGCTGATCATCGAGAACAACCAATACGCCTACTCCACCCCGCTCGCACAGCAGATGCACTCGGCCAACTTCGCCGAGCGGGCGGCGGTGTACGGCATCCACACCGCCCTGGTCGACGGGAACTCGGTCACAGACGTGTACACGACCTGTGCCGAGGCGATCGAACGCGCCAGGACCGGCGGCGGCCCCACGGTGATCGAGGCGACGACGATGCGGATGCTCGGTCACGCCATCCACGACGGAGCCGAGTACGTGCCGCCGGAGCTGCTCGCACAGTGGGAGCGGCGAGATCCGGTGGTGAACCATCGCAGCCATCTCTTGGCGTCGGACATCGCCTCCGAAGCGACACTCGACCGGCTGGATGCCACCGCACGCGATCGAATCGCAGCTGCGGTCGCCGAAGCCGAAGCCGCGCCGATGCCCGATCCGAACACCCTGACTGATGGCGTCTACGCATGAGCGACAACTTCGGGTTCACGGCCACACCCGAGAGCACGGGTCGCGAACTCACCTATCTCGAGGCGATCGCCGAGGCCATCCGGCTCGAGATGGAGCGCGACGAGAACGTGCTCGTCCTGGGCGAGGACGTCGGCGGCGACTTCGGCGGAGCGTTCAAGGTCACAAACGGGCTCGCCGAGCGCTTCGGGGACCATCGCGTGCTGAACACCCCGATCGCAGAGCTCGGGTTCACCGGGATGGCCAACGGCATGGCGCTCATGGGGCTCAGACCGATCGTCGAGATGCAGTTCGCCGACTTCATCTCGACGGCGTTCGACTCGATCGTCCAGTTCGCCTCCACCGCCCACTACCGGATGGGTGCAGCGGTCCCGTGGGTGATCAGGGCGCCGTCGGACGGTGGGATCAGGTCCGGACCATTCCACTCCCAGAACCCCGAGGCGTGGTTCGTCCACACGCCCGGCCTCAAGGTGGTGGCACCGTCGACGCCGGCCGACGCCAAAGGCTTGCTCGCAGCCGCAGTCCGGGACGACAACCCGGTGATCTTCTTCGAATCGAAGCCGCTCTACCGGTCGCTCAGAGGACACGTCCCCGAGGGCGAGCACCTCGTAGAGCTCGGCACGGCCGTAGAGCGGCGACGCGGCTCGGACGTGACCGTCTTCGCCTACGGCGCGATGGTCCATCAGGCGATGGCTGCCGCCGAGGAGGTCATCACGGAAGGCATCGAGACGCAGGTCGTGGACCTGGTGTCGCTCAAGCCACTCGACACCGAAGCGATCCTGCGCCACGCCACGTCGACCGGCAAGGTCATCATCGCGCACGCCGCGAACCGGATGGCGGGGGTCGGTGCAGAGGTCGGCGCGCTCATCGCCGAGGAGGCATTCGAGTCGCTCGACGGCCCGATCATGAGGCTCGGCGGAGCAGACACTCCGGTCCCGTTCAGCCCGCCCCTCGAAGACGCATACCGGCCGAACGCCGACACCATCACATCGGCGATCCGCACGCTCGCCGCCTACTGACCACACGTCGCCGAGAGCTACGCTCGCCGTCATGAGCGTCACCATCCACGGAGCCTCGGTCAAGCGGATCGAAGACCCGCGCCTGATTCGCGGCGAAGGCACCTATCTGGCCAACCGAACCGTCGACGGACAGCTGTGGATGCTGCCCGTCAGGTCGGACGTCCCTCACGCTCGCGTGACATCGGTCGACACCGAGGAAGCCTCGACCATGCCGGGTGTCGTTGCGATCTTCACGCACGAGGACTTCCCCGACAACGTCATGCCGATCGACGCTCCGAAGCAGCCGGAGAGCACACGACGCCCGCTGATCACCGACCGGGCCCGCTTCGTCGGCGACATCGTCGCCGTCGTGGTCGCCGAGTCACCGGAACAGGCCCGCGACGCCGCCGACGCCGTGTGGGCCGACTACGAGCTGCTCGAATCCATCGTCGACATCGATGCAGCGTTCGAGGACGGAGCGCCGCTCCTCTTCCCGGAGCTCGGCACCAACGCCATCTACCAACGGGGCGAGCAGATCGAAGACCTGCACTCCGAAGCCGAGGTCGTGGTCAGCGCTCGAATCGTGCATCAGCGGGTGGCTGCCATGCCGCTCGAGTCGAACAACGCACTGTCGATCCCACGAGCCGACGGCGGTGTCGACGTCTGGGCCGGTACCCAAAAGGTGTCAGGTCATCGGAATGCCATCGCGACCGCGCTCGGGATCGACCGCAACCTCATCCACGTGAAGGTGCCCGACATGGGTGGCGGCTTCGGGGCCAAGATCTACTGCTACCCCGAACAGGCCCTGACGGCGGCGATTGCCCTTCGGCTCCAGCGTCCAGTCCGATGGCAGGAGAGCCGGTCGGAGAACCTCAAGGCGATGACGCATGGCCGCGCCCAGGTCCATGACGTCGAGGTCGGCGCCACTCGGGACGGACGAATCGTGAGCCTGCGAGTGATGGCCACCCAGGACGCCGGGGCGTATCCGGTGTACGGCGCCTACATGCCGAACTTCACGAAACGAATGGCGTCCGGCCCCTATGACATCGCACGCATCGAGTTCCGATGGCGATCCGCAGTCACCAACACGACACCGGTCCACGCCTACCGCGGTGCTGGTCGGCCAGAGGCCACCGTCGATCTCGAACGGATCATCGACATGCTCGCCGGCGAACTCGGTCTGGATCCGGTCGACGTCCGCAGACGCAACTTCATCCAGCCCGAACAGTTCCCGTACACGACGGCCACCGGGGAGCTGTACGACTCGGGCGACTACGAGGCCGCACTCGATCGAGCGGTCGAGATCATGGACTACCCCTCCGTCCGCGCCGAACAGCGACGTCGCCGTGACGCCGGCGATCGACATCAGCTGGGGATCGGGATCGGCTCCTATGTCGAGGTCACCGCACCCGACGGGCGCAAGGACTGGGGGCGCGTCGAGGTGACCGAGACCGGGAAGGTCACGATCTACTCGGGTGCGTCATCGCACGGGCACAGCCACGAGACGACCTTCAGCCAGATCGTGGCCAATGTCCTCAAGGTGTCGCTCGAAGACGTCGAGTTCGTTCAGGGCGACACGGATGTGATCGTGCGAGGTGGAGGGACCATGGGCTCCCGCTCGATGCAGATGGCGGGAACCGCGCTCTTTCGGGCCGGGCAGTCGGTGGTGGAGAAGGCGCGGGCGATCGTCGCCCATCAAGCCGAGGCGGGCGTCGACGACGTCATCCAGTTCGACGATGGCCGGATCGGAGTGGCGGGCGTGCCCGACACCGGACGGACGCTCGCCGAGGTGGCGGTGCTCGCTGCCGACCCATCGATGCTGCCGGCCGACACCGAACCCGGGCTCGACGCCGAGGACATCTGGATCCAGGAGGAGGCCAGCTTCGCGTTCGGCACCCACATCTCGGTGGCCGAGGTCGACACCGAGACCGGGGACGTCCGGTTGGTCTCACACGTCGCGGTCGACGACTGCGGGACCATCTTCAACCGGATGGTCGTCGACGGACAGGTGCACGGTGGGATCGCGCAGGGAGTCGGGCAGGCGCTGTTCGAAGAGGTCCGATACGACGAGTCGGCCAACCCCACCAGCGGGAACCTGACGAGCTACCTCATGCCGACTGCGGTGAACGTCCCTTCGATCGCAATCGACCACACCGAGACCCCGACACCGCAGAACGCGCTCGGGGCGAAGGGCATCGGGGAGGCAGGAACGATCGGCGCCACCCCGGCCGTGACGAACGCGGTTCTCGACGCGGTTCGTCACCTCGGTGTCGACCACCTCGACATGCCGCTGACGCCGTCGAAGGTCTGGCAGGCGATCAACCCGGACTGATCGGGACTCGAAGGTTTGCCTCCGATCGCACGGGGAATAGCTGGAGTCGGACGATCGTTGATCGCAGCTACGACACTCGAGAGGACCCATGACCGACAACATCGTGATGTACGGCGCCGACTGGTGTGGTGACTGCCGCCGTTCGAGGGCGTTCCTCGAGCGTCGTGAAGTCCCGTTCACGTACGTCGATCTCGAGGAGCGCCCCGACGAGATCGCGGAGGTGATCAAGCGGAACGACGGGCGCCGCTCGATCCCCGTGATCGTCTTCGCCGACGGCACCCACCTCACCGAACCGTCGAACGACGCGCTCGCCGCCAAGCTGGGCATCTGATCACCGCCATCGGCCCGGGTCCCGGCCGGAGTCCGGCCGGGACCTTCTCGTTCAGGCTGCGACGGGCTCGAGGACCGACTCGTGCTGCTCGCCGACCCGATCCTTCGAGATGAGCACGAGGATGCTCGGCAGTACGACCAGTGTGGCGAGCGCTGCCATCACGATCATCACGGCGGTGAGGAATCCGTAGGCGGCGAACAGCGGCATCGGGGCGAACGCCAGGATGCCGAATCCGATCGAGGAGCTGATCGCCGAGGCGAGCAACGCCGTTCCGGTCCCCTCGCCCGCCACCTGGACGGCGTCGTAGCGACTTCCGAGCCGATCGAGCTCCTCGCGGTACCTGACGATGAAGTGGATGGCGAAGTCGACGCCGACGCCGATCGAGACGGCGGCGATCGTCGCAGTGACGATGTTGATGGCGTATCCGGCGATCTCCATGAACCCGTACAGCCAGGCGACGGTCATCAGGATGGGCAGGATGCTGGCGACGCCGAACCTGAGCGACCGGAGGAACATGCCGGCGACGACGAGACAGAGCAGCACTGCGATCGGGAGTGACACCCCGAGCGCCTGGCTGGTGGCTGCGAGTGAGGCCTCACGCACGAACGGCGAGCCGGTGAGTTGCACGGTGCCGCCGAGCTCGTCACGAAGCTCTTCGGTGATCGGTGTCAGCGCCACTTCCGCCTCGGTGATGGACGACTGGGAGCGCGAGTTGACCAACCCCATCGAGAACACCGTGGCTTGCGGCTCGGAGTCGACGTCGATGGACGTGTTGACGTCGTCGGGCGTGAGTGCGAGACGACTTGCGTCGAACGGCACGCCGATCTCGCTGGCGACCGACCACACGGCTGCGAGCTGCTCGGCCGAGTCGGGGATGCCGTCGGCGTTCGAGTCCGTCAGCTCGACCCCGGTGCGCTGCTCGATCACCGCTTGGGCAGCCGGATGCTGCCACACGGCATCGAGCACCGAGAGCGCTCCACCCTCGATTGCCACGCCGTCGTCTCCCTGTGCGAGCACGTCCGTGTCGAGCATCCGGATTCGATCGATGGCGCCGGCAAGAGTCGCAAGCGCAGCCGGGTCCTCAAGGTCCGCCTCGACGTAGATCTGTGCGGGCTCGCCGCCCCGGTCACCGACGTGTGTGTCCACGAGGTCGAGGGCCACCACGAAGTCCGAGTCGCTCGAGAAGAAGTCCTCGACGTCGAACTCGGTCG